>JAEOSY010000150.1 GCA_016840125.1 Candidatus Helarchaeota archaeon
ACGCCATGGTGCGATTGCATCCCATGGGCGGATGTTCCTTTTGTTCCTAATATCGGACTTTATGCAATAGTTGGGGACCCAGTAGCAGTAGATGTTGCATGCCTTGATGCAATCACCGAATCTGTCGGAATACCGAATTCTGTTGCAGAAAGCAAGGATGTTATTGAAAGTGGTATTCCAAAAATGGCGGCATGCGGTTCTCTTGTAGGAGTGAGTGAAAATATCCAAATAATGTCTGCTGTAAAAAATGGATTAGGTAGCAAAGAATATAAACTTCGTAATGTTGCTCTTCAAAATATAGCTAAGATGAAAGCAGGTGGTCTACTTCCAGAAGGTGGTTTTGCAGGACTCAGCTTAAGAAAGCTTTATAAAGTAAAACATCCATTACCAGATAAGAATGCGAAGGATGGCGGCTTTAAAAGAAATCCAAATAGAATCGACATGACTGAATATGTAGAAAGGTGATTTTATTGGAAAAAGTAACCGGATATGTCGGCAAAATAATTAGAGTAAATCTATCTTCCAATGAAATAAAAATTCAAGATCTAGACTTAGATATAGCTAAAAATTACATCGGTGGTTCAGGTTTTGGAATTAAATATATTTATGATGAAGTTCCCCCTGAAACTGATCCTTTATCTGAACAAAATAAGATTTGTTTTTTTACCGGACCATTAGTCGGAACCCCATCTCCAAGTACAGGCAGATATATGGTGTGCAGTAAATCCCCTTTAACGGATATGTATGGTGAGGCATCTAGTGGCGGGTTTTGGGGACCAGAGTTGAAATTTTCGGGTTTTGATGGCGTTGTAGTTGAGGGAAAGGCTGAAACTCCGAAATACTTATGGATTCATAACGGAGAAGTTGAGCTGAAAGATGCAAGCTCCCTTTGGGGAAAAGATACATTTGAAACTGAATCAATGATAAAAAAAGAATTAGATGACAATAAAATTCGAATTGCTGGTATTGGACCTTCGGGTGAGAAATTAGTTAAAATGTCAGCAGTTATAAACGATATGGGAAGAGCCGCTGGAAGGACGGGAATGGGTGCTGTGATGGGGTCGAAAAAACTTAAAGCGATTGCATGTAGAGGCACTAATAAAGTAAAACTTGCTGATGAAGCTCTAATTAGAAGAGCAGCTAAAAGTATTTATAGTAAAATGAATATGAATCCTATGGTAATGGTCCTTAAAAGATTTGGTACTCCAATGTTTCTAGATGCTTTTTGGGTAGTCGGCGATATCCCCTTTAAGAATTGGGGATACTCTGTTCACGATTGGAGTGATAAAGAAGGTGTTGAGCCTTACATATTAACAAATAAACTTGCAGGAAGCACTCTCAGGAATAAATATAAAAAGAGATTATATGCCTGTTATGGTTGCAGCATCGCTTGTGGATGCGAAATAGAGGTCGACGAAGGTCCTTATAAGGGTATAAAGGGACACGCCCCCGAATATGAGACTTTGGCGATGTTGGGTACAAATTGTTTAAATTCTAATTTAGAATCGGTTTGTAAGGCCAATGATATTTGTAATAGATACGGAATGGATACCATTTCCGTTGGAGGTACAATTTCATTTGCGATGGACTTATATGAACAAGGAATTATCACAAAAGAAGATACGGGAGGTCTGGAATTGACATGGGGTAATTCGGAGGCGATTGTAAAATTAACCGAATTAATTGCTAAAAATGAAGGATTCGGAAAAATTTTGGCGGAAGGAACCCGTAAAGCAGCAGAAAAAATAGGTAAAAACTCTTCAGATTATGCGGTTCAGGTTAAAGGTTTGGAAGTTCCAGCTCACGATCCCCGAGCTTTTGTTTCAATGGGTGTCCAATATGCTACCTCTAATCGCGGTGCATGTCATGTGAATGGACTACCTAGTGCAGTTTCGCAGGGGATGATACTTCCCGTTCTCGGCATCTCGTATAAGACAAGCAGATTTGTAAATAAAGGTAAAGGAGTTATTGATAAAAAGATGCAAGAGGTTCATGCAATTTTCAATTCAATAACCGTATGTCAGTTTGCAGCTCTAGTCTATGGATCAACCGATACATGTCGTTTACTCAAAGCTACGGCTGGATTTGATTATACTTTTAAGGATCTCATTTACAAATGCGGCGGAAGGATAAACACTCTTAAAAGATTATATAATATTAGATGCGGCATAAGCGCTAAAGACGATAGATTGCCCAAGAAGTTAATGACACCACTTAAAACAGGTTCTACTACAGACGTCGTTCCTGATTTAGAAACACAATTGCAAGAATATTATAAAGAAAACAATTGGGATTCAAGAGGATATCCTACTGAGGAAAGATTAAGAGAACTAGGATTAGAAAAAGAAGCAAAATATATTCAGTGACAATAAAGAATAAATTAA
>JAEOSY010000151.1 GCA_016840125.1 Candidatus Helarchaeota archaeon
GTGGATGCGTAGATGGTCAGGGACTTCGTCTTGGTGGCGGCAAGGGAGTGCGGGATCCCTGAGGGGGATTGGGGGTCTAGTATGCCCTCTTGGCTGAAGATTAAGCAGTGGTTGTTCGATGAACTCAGCGCTAAGGAGCTGGCGATGGTGACGAAGGCATCTCTGATTAAGTCGATCCTCCAGGAATGCGCTTTCATGAGTGTGGATAGAGATTTAGTAGTAATTCAGGAATTTATGAAGCGAATCTTCACGAAAGGAGATATTCGATCAGCGGAGGAGGCCCGCGAAGTCTTAATGGGTGATGAAATCCCATACAAAAGCATCCAGTTCCTCTCTCATGAGAAAACGATTCGTCAACTTCTCGATATTATCTTAACTCATATGGAGTTTGAGGAGAAGAAGGTCACTATCTTCATGAGTTATGCTTCAGACGACTCATCCTACTTTCACATTAGAGACCTGGCTGAAGGGTTGGAGGTCATTTCGGCCATTAGGAAGGCGATGTATTGGGAAAGAGATGCGGGAGCGAACATGATTCAATACATGGAGAAGAATATCCCTACCTGCGACTTTTTCTTGCTCTTTTGCTCAGAGAGAGCGAAAAAATCCCAGCTTGTCACGAAAGAGTGGCATACGGCAATTGAAATGAACAGACGAATCATTCCAATCTTTACAGACGTAAACCACATTCCCGCTCTCCTAAGGGCTGATAATGGGATTCCTTTCAACGTGGAAGCAGTTAGCGATCTCCCTTCTCAAATATACAAGCGGATGATAAAGATCTTGGCAGAGGAGGCAGAGACTAAGGCTAATAAAAGAGACACCGACGATTTATGATGACCACTTTCCATCAAAATTCCTCCCTAAAGGTATACATTCGGTTTTGCGCATATAAATTCGAAAAAAGTGGAGTTCTAGCACCATCCATGGCATTCGTTGGCGGATCCCGGGATCAAAAAAACCGGGTTTGGACACTCTCCTTTATAAAGGATCTGACGGGATGCAAAAAATAAAAAGTCCCATCTAAATAGGATTAAATAGAGTTTTAATCTACTGAAAAATGAGATTAAAATAAAACCTACAATTCAACCACAATTGGGGAGATATAAATTGGTTGGACCACCTTGGACGGAATATGAGAGATTTAATATAAGGTTTGTAGGGAGATTTTATACCATACTTTGCGTGCGTTGTAAAAAAATCATCAGAGGAGAAGGATACGAGGTACATAGGTATCGTGCATATCGTTTCAATAGAGGAACTATTAAATTGAGTACTAAAATGGTGTGTAAGAAATGTTTTGTATGGGGAAAGGCAACATGGTCAGGAATTTTCATGGGGCTTTCTCTTGCCCCACTAATAATCTACTTTTCGTCCTTAATAATGAGCTTTATTTTCCCCAGCTATAACTCTACCTTTCTATTTATCCGAGGTGTATCATTTTTTTTGTCCATACTCTTACTTTTTTTAATTACTCCCGCTGTAACGGGATCAGCACTACATTTGACCAAGAAAAAATGGGAGGTTGGTAAAAAACCCTTTTTAATGCTATTATTTACCACAATGATCCCAATTTTAGCTATTTATTACGCATATATTATGAGATTATTGGTATTTTGACCGGAAATGCGCCTGGCACCAGTGGGTTTTGAAATAATTTAGCTTGAAAGATTCCTATGAATAAAATTGATTTGAGATATTTTTTTTTTCACCTAGATTCCTTCCTCAGAAAAAATCCCATATTATATATATGCCCATCTAATACCATATGTTGGCGTGTCATCGACATGAGAACGTCTGACCGTGAAAGGGGTGATGGAATGGCAGAGGCAATCCGGAACAAATTTATCGAGGTAATCAAGAACCGAACGAAGGTGAAGGTCACGTTCTTTTCCAAAGAGGATGCATCCCCCATCACGCGCGTGTGTGCGCCCATGGATTACGGGCCCAGCCGACGGGCTCGCGATAAGAGTGATCGCTTCCACCTGTGGGATTACGAGGGTAAACGCGGACCGCATATTATATCCATCATCGCCGATAAGGTAACCGGACTTGAAATTGTGGAAGACTCCTTTGACCCGGCGAAATTCGTGACGTGGGCGCCGAACTGGTTCATTGAGCGCGATTGGGGGGAATTTTCTTAACCTCCATTAATAGCTCTGGTCCAAGCCCGCAAGCCCTCGTCGATATCTCGCATCCTGAACGTGTTCGGGAATTTAGTTGCGCTGGGTGTTTCTGTATCATCCTCGTTCTTGCACTCATCGTGACTGGCTACACGGCAAATCTAGCACATGCGTGGCCGTCCCTGTGTGCCATGTGGGGATTTGTCGCGTTCGCTGGAGGTGTAGTGATCTGGGGGTGAGCTTTTCCAGCTGCAGTTGAACGACGGCGCACGGGGTAGTGAATTCCTCTTTGATCGCCTGCTCTACATGCTGGATGCACCCCATGTGACTACACTCGCCAAATCCTTGCTCCACTCGCTCCCCATTACGACTGGTAAAGCCCGCGAGAACACGCTGGCGATTCTCGCCTACCTCTGGATTCACAAGGAGTGCACGACCTTGGTCTACCACCTCCCCAATACGATCTCCCGCGCCCTGTTCCTCTCCCTCCGCAACTTCATTATGGAACTCGGCAACGCCTTTGACGAAACGCTCTGGCGGTCGATCCTCCACTATGCTGCCGAACTGCTCTCGCATCTTTTGGACCCAAATCAATAGGTGAGTCTATGGGAAAAATTATTACAAAAAAAGTAACCTTTGAAATTATGCTTGAATTACCCTTTTGGATTAACTTACGGAGTGGAAAATATACATTCATCCATTATAATTTCCTAAAAGAGGCGTTAAATCCTGAAAAGATAAAAATTTTATCGCACCTTGAAGATCTTGAGGAATATTCTTTAATATTACAGAACTTTCTCTGGAAAATCGGGTTTGATCACTTAAATAAACTGAACTCTCAATTTCCGCCTATTTATATTAAAGAAAACGTAGGGCAGGGGTATGTGGTAAACGAGAATCAGTTGAAAGATCATTTTGGAGAGCATTTTATAAAAGTTTTCCATAAAAAAATGAAGAGTGTTATTCAGAAAACATACACGTTAGAAATTCAATATGATGCTTCGAAGCATAAATCCCCGAAAGAGTTAATTGCACCATTTTTTGAACCAATTAAACAAGATCTACTCCTAGCTCTCAATGAATTTCTGGAACTCTACCAGGGGTATTTCTCCACAAAGGTTTTGAACAATGATTCATCATTCGTCGCGGACCCGATTATTGCAATGGATAGGACTTCTATAGATGTCATAGTGGATGGGGAAGATAAAACACTGGAAATTGGGTTTCCTTTAGGTTTTTATAGCCATCCCTATTACCCAATGAATTTTCCGCAAAGAGAACTGGGTGATAAATTTCGTGAATATGCAGCAAAAGGTCTGAAACCCTCTTTTGCCAAGACGCTGGTTGGATATTCTAATCATTTATTTTTACAGAGCGACCCACGTCTTGGGATTCTCTATTTAGATATGGCACTAGAGAGTTGTGTAACAGACTTCATCCAATTTTACAATGAAAAAAATCCCGCACCGAAAATTTCCCCCCTTACCAAGAGCCACACATTGGGCAATTGTATTAAAGAAGACCTCCCCCAAGTCTTGGAAGTAATATCCAAACTTGATTCACAGCAAATTTGTACTGAAGTTTCCGAATTTCATAAACTGAGGAATTTTATCGTTCATCGGAAGAAGAAGCATTTCAAATTGGGTGAGGTTGATCGTTTAAGAGATAGTGCTCTACTTCTCATAGATACATTAGAAGCACATATGCACCTCCCAAAGATCCGTTCCGGTGACAATAAAAAGGATTTTCAAATGAATAGCATCGGTATTGCAGCAGAGAAGTTTACTGCGGGTTATGGGCTGATGAGATTGTTCAGCTCCTTCACTGAAATGGTGTCAGATTTAAAAAAACAGTCTGATGAGAGGTAGTAAGTAAGATGCGAAATGTGCAAACTGTAGAAATGGAGTACTGAAAACTGAAGATTATGAGGTTCGTGTCCATTTATTTTTAAAAAATCTATTAAGTAATGGTTTTCATTAAAACATTGAAGTCCTCCAAGATTTTTAATTATGATCATCGCACCTGAGTAGGTAGAGCATGAGTCATGAAATAGATGAATCACAATGGACCTTTTGTAAGAATATTGAAGAGTTAATCGAATTTCTTCAACTTTCGGTGCAAAATAAAGAAAGCTCAATCCGTATAAGCTCTGTTTTAGGAATATTATTACTATGTGCATTAAGATCCGATGAAAAGTTGACCACTTACCTGAAATCATTATTAATAGGTGATGATCCATATATTCGTGGCAGTGCTGCTTTAAGCATCGGAATATTAGGAGCGTATCTTGAGGATCCCGTCCCATTTGTTGATATGTTGAAACTGCTCCTATTTGATGAAGCACGATTTGTTAAACGGAACGCGTCAGTAGGTTTAGCACTCATTTTAAGTGCCTCCACTTCGAAAGAAAAGCGTAATAATTTACTTGAAGAACTGGTAACAAGCTCTTATTGGTATTATCGACTAACTGGGGTTATGGGGCTTGGCTTTTTTTGTGAGGAGGTAGATCTCACAACAACTGTTAAAAGACTGAAACCCTTACTGAATGATTCGGATATAGATGTAAGAATAGCAGCTGTATATGCCCTAGGATTCATTGCTAA
>JAEOSY010000152.1 GCA_016840125.1 Candidatus Helarchaeota archaeon
CATTCTTAATCTTTTCAATAATGCGGGGGATGTGATCCTCACTTTTGAATACAGGTTCATCCAGGAAAAAATTATTCGCTTTCAAATCACAATATAATTCTCGAGTTGCACGAAATACATTCTTAACGGTAACTTTGTGACCTTCAAGTTGAAAAGGCTTAACAATTTCTTTGAGCGTCAATGGTTTAATTCTTATATCCTTTATAGCCAAATAGATGCAAACTGCCAAGATCCTTGGAAAGCTTATATAAAGCGCGGCGTTGAGCTTCCTCAATTTTTTGAATATGAACACCGCTCGATTTTTAACATCTTTTGTTAATTTAAGAGTCGCGCTTATTTTTAAGAAGAGGGGGAGCTGCCTTGTAGTGAAATCCGTTTTTGGTATGTTTCGCCGTACCTCATATTTTTTCTTTGCAATGCGAAAAAAAGTCTGCTTTTGATGCGGGAGAACTGTTCCATTACAATCACGAAAAGGGCTTTTCCTTTCAACGAAATCTATGTAACTTCCCGCCCCATCCTTAACACCTGCTAAATTGGGGTCGATTGAATCTATGTGATGCATCTTTTTTACTGCTAAAAAGCTAGAGAATTTAAGATTAATATCCTGTTGAAGGACTAAACCACATTCTTCACAGACCAGTTCGCCAGATAAATGGCTTAATATCGGACTATGATTTCCCTCTACGCAAGACATAATATCACTAACGAGTTTTTCTGAAAGTCAATGTTTTTTAAATGAATTTGTAAATTAATTGCAATCTTTGATAGTTCTTCCCCGAACACCCCTTTTTAAACTTCCTCCCTTTGAAATCTCTTAATTGCTCGCCGGAGTTCGATTAAGCGTCCCTGAAATCGTTCGGAGTTTACTCCTGGGTGATAGGGATGTGGGGGAGATACCTGAAACTATTTTTGTCGATTCTTAGACTTAGGAGAGTGAACTTAGGTGCCTTGCATTTGGGTGAATTCAAGTACGGCTTTGAGAATATATGAATCATCTTACGGATTAATGGCTCCCGTAAAGGGAAGTTTCATCTATAATCCCTCGAAACACCCTACTGAGCCGCCAACCCTCTTGAAAACGAGATTCACCCCCGCTCCCTCATTTGCGCTTTTCCAAGGCTGAGCTTAAATATGCTCCCAAAGGGTTGAGTATACCTTTTCAGAAGGGTGAAAAAAATGGCAGCAATTGCACAAGTTCCACAACTACAAGTTGAACTATTACAGGATAGCAAAGTAGTGGATTTCGCTTTAGTCCTTCAGGGCATCAAACAAGGTCTGCAGGTATTTAGTACCAATAGCGCAGATCCCTGGATCCCGTGGCCTTGGCCATAAACAGAAAATACCATATAATCCACTTAAAAAATAATCCTCTTTTTTTTTTCTGCCTATTATTGCTAAAGGCGGAAGATATACCTCCCCCAACCTAAAAACGACCTAGAAACCCTAAAAGAAAGTCCGCCGGATGTACTTTAAACCGGTTCTTACTCGCCTGTACTGCTCCACTTCATAAAGCTTGGGTTGAACCCCTCGAAATAAGTGCTCATTCGTTTTTAGCTTCTCAATAATATATTTTCTACGAGTGTATATCCGCGATTTTAGTTCCGAAGCTGCCTTTAGTATGTCATTGACACTCATAGAAGGTGTTGAATGTGTAATTAAGTTAGGGTAGCGCGCATTTCTATTGCATTTCTCCGTTGAGAATCTCATATAGTCCTCAAATGAGGAAAATCTTAAATTTAAATCATATTCTTCAGCATTTTTAAAGAGAGAGGTGCCAGGCGTGATAATAAGTTCAGTTACCCATCGGGGCACCGAACCTAGCTCGATAGTTTCGTCCAAAAGTTTCCAGTTTGCTTCTAAATCTTCCCGTCGCTCAAACCCAGTTATCATCCAATAGGTCTTCGGTACAATCCCATTTCTCACGGCAGTTTTAAGAAACCGCGACGCTTGTGCGGTATTATACGGTCTCCGCAGTCTCTGAAGGATATAATCGGAGCCACTTTCGATCCCCACGTCGACATTGCCCACACCTGCCCTCGCTAAATTTCGGAAAATCTCCGCGTTAATTGGAGGTATAGGGGCAAGGGCCATATTGAAATATTTGAATTCATCCTGCAATTTCTCCTTGCGGATAGCCTCACTGAACTCCAGGAGGAATTTTGGGTTACAATAGCTGTAGTCTTGAATGGAGAGTTCTTTCACGTAGTCCAACAGAATTTGGATTTGCCGAACAACCCAATCCGCCGAATGAAAGGCCGGTCGCTTCCGCGGGGATAAGCAGTAGGCGTCTCGTGCCCCTACACAATGGACGCATTGGTAACTACAAGGTCCCCGACAGGTATTAATTAAGGCGAGATTATACGGATTTAGTGAATCTGGCTTCAGAAAGTTCGGAATATAAGGGGGAACTCTGTCTATATCCTCTATAATATTTTTCCCATTTGTCTCAAGAATTTTTCCCCCTCGCCGAGCGACAATTCCTCGAACCGTTGCAATGCTCAATCCTTTTTCTATCCTATCTACCAAATCCTCCATGATTCGTTCCCCCTCGCCCTTCACGACGACATCGACATCATCATAGGACTTGATAATTTCCCTTGCAAATAACGTCGCGTGAACTCCTCCCATGATAATCGGCACGTTTGGAAAGAGTTTTTTGAGCAATGCTGCCAAATCTAATGCTCCCCTGCTTAGATGTAGCCAATTCAGTTCAATCCCAAAGGCGATAGGATTATAGGTTTTAAAAATGGCCTCAAGGTGCTGATTGGTTAACCCCATTTTGTAGGCGAGCGGGATATTCCAGCACTCTACCGCGTAACCCAATCTCTTCAGATAGGTTCCGATATGTAACAATCCATAACCGCAGAGTGTTGGCGAGATAGGCGAAAATCTCAGAGCCTTCGGATTTAGAATATTAGGGGGGTGAAACAGTAAAACTTTTGATTTCATATTAATTACCTGGCTTTGTTTTTGGTTTTGTTTTTGTTTTTTTAGTAAATCTAGGCAGTGCCTACTGAAAGGCATTCCATAATCTCCCCTGCAAAAATCCTTTTAAGCTTGACACTTTGAATAAGAAATTTATCTATTTTGCCTGAAATTAACTTCTGGCTTTTTATTAAATCTAGGCAGTGCCTACTGAAAGGCATTCCATAATCCCCCTGCGAAAATCCTTTTAAGCTTTTGAAATCAGATCACGGAGAGTTATTACGTATTAAGGTGAAGGAAAATAAATTCTTAAAGTTCTTTTCTTAGATTTTACATATCTCTTCTGTATAAAGCTTCTGATAAAGCATGTTTTTTGGCTCCTTGCACCATTCGTTCTAAGCTACCTTCACCTAGTAAATCAAAATGAATTAATTTTCCCCTTTTTAATTTCAAC
>JAEOSY010000153.1 GCA_016840125.1 Candidatus Helarchaeota archaeon
ATCTGGGGTACTGGAATCTGTGTGACAGATAGTAATTTCAACAATCTAACCAGTAATACTGTCAACAACAACTCCCAGCAGGGTATTCGTTGTTCCTTTTCAACTGATAGCATCTTGGTTGATAACACTGCCAATAGTAATACATTAAAAGGCATTTATTTATGGGATCATTGTGACGATAGCATACTAATAAATAATACCGCCAATGATAATGGTAATTGTGGCATTCTCATAGAGCTATTATCCTATTCTAACATCCTGATTAATAACACCGCTAATGAGAATGGCAATCGTGGGATCCTGGTGTTGGATAATTGCCAATTTAATACCCTGATTAATAATACCGCTAATGATAATGAGAATGGTGGAATTGTCTTAGAGGAGATGTGTAATTATAACACGCTAATCGGCAACACCGCCAATAATAACACGGGGTTTGGTATTTATTTGAATACGAATTGTGATAGGAACAACATCACTAATAGTACCATTACTAACAATACATGGTCTGGAATTAACATAGATCTAACTTGTGATATTAATAATGTTAATGGCAATTTAATTTGTTATAATGAACTGTATGGAATTCACGTCCTAGGCAATTCTAACAATATTTATTATAATTTACTCTGTCAAAATAACAATGGCCAAATAAACAACCAAACTCACGACGAAGGGAGTGGTAACACATGGGACCAGAATCTCTTTGAATGTGCAAGTGATTGGGATAGTGATGGGCTCTCAAATATAGCTGAGTTTTCTTTAGGTACGAATCCTTTCTTAGCAGATACTGACAATGACTTAATCCCAGATGGCTGGGAAGTAGCTAATTCCCTGGATCCCTTGAATTTCTCGGATGGTTCGGATGATTTCGACCTAGATAGCCTCACCAACGTTGGGGAATATTTCAACAATACGAACCCAAACAATCCAGATACCGATGGCGACGGGCTCAACGACAGTGCGGAACTCCTCCTCTATCACACAAACGCGACCAACCCAGATACGGACGGCGACGGGCTCAACGACAGTGCGGAACTCCTCCTCTATCACACAAACGCGACCAACTCCGACACGGATGCTGATTTCATGCCAGATGACTGGGAAGTTCAAAACCAACTCAATCCCTTAAACTACTTGGATGCAATTCTCGATTATGATGGTGATGGCTTGAAAAACGCTGAGGAATGCATGCACACTACAGATCCGAATAACAGGGATTCCGATGAAGACGGGTCTTCCGACGGGGCTGAAATTATAGCGGGGACAGATCCCTTAGACCCGAACAGTTATCCCGCTTCACCTAGCGGTTCTAACTTACTTCCTATCTCAATAATCATCGCTAGTATCACGATTGCAGCTGCCCTTGTTGTTTTCGGTCTACTCCTGCGATCACGCCCCATAACCACCCAACCACCAGCCAAGAAGCAGACACCCCCTACCTCCAAAGAACCCACAAAAGGGGTACCCAAGGAACCCGCTAAAACTTAAATATATGATTAAATGCATCTCTCGCTCAAAAACATATTAAACTTAGTTTTAGGTATAACTTCAGAAAATTGCCATCAGCACGATAAAAATGATCGCGACCACTGCTAAGAGGGCAAAGAATCCAAACCGGGGCCAATCTTTCCGTTGGCCATAGAAGATAGTAAAATCGCAGAGCGAAAGAATTAATACCCCCATTGATATGTAATATGCCGTAAGACCCCACATTTGACTTGCAAACACTCCACTGCCCCCAATTACCAATAGGACCGCAATAATAATATCTCTCCATAGGCGCACAGCCTTTTTAATCGGTGTCCCGATCAATTCAGTGTGTTCATCATTTTTATAGAGTGCGTACCACCAAATCATCAATGCAATCGCTGCTAAAATTGAATAAAACGCCGCCACATTTTCTAACTTCATCTTGTTATTACCTCATAATAATTAATTAATTGTAGATAATTCGCGATAAATTAAAAATTTTAGGAATTTTTTTTGCTAAATTTTAAATGGAAGTGGATAAAGCTATATAATTGCTACAGATCGGTAATAGTTCATTCTAGTGATGCGAATGCCGGAATTAGTTAGTCTTAGCGAAGATAAAAGTTATATCATCGTTAAATCCTTTGGCAATGTTGAGAAGGGAAATCCAATCGAATCTCTAAAAGAAGTTTTAAAACTACATGATGAATTGGGGATTAATCGAGTGCTTGTAGATGTTCGTGAAATTGAAAACGTTCCAAAAATATTCGATATATTTTCTTTTGGAGAGAAACTAGCGGATTCCACACGAAAGATTGCTATTCGATTTGCAGTTTTAGTGGGGAATAAGAAAACAGAATCAAGCGTCTTCGTAGAAACGGTTGTATTGAACAGAGGGGGGACACTTCGAGTTTTCAAGGACAACGAATCAGCTCTTGAATGGTTATATCAGAAGTGAATTAAAGAAAAATTCGTAGAATTAGAGTTTTATCAGAAATTATTTGGAGGAAGGAAGTTTCTTAGGGGGGTTGGATGGTGTTTATCTTATTCTGTGATTGGCAAAACATCACAATTCCTATAATAAGGTTATATTGCGACTATTTATTCAATAACTTTGATCGGTCCCCTTAGGCGAGAAAGTGTTCTAGGCTGCTAACGAAAGTAGTCACTAGATCTTTCCAATTCTCAGGCAGTGGACCTTCCATCCCCAAAGCCGTAACTGGGAGGGACTTATCATGAATTTCGACGTCAGGAATAGCATTGCTTAGTTGTTTCTCAATCTTGTGACAGACATCCGTTTTATTGTTACAATTAAATGCGGCGGCTTTTCTAATGGATTTAGATCCTTTTTTGAGTGCCTTGCCGATCTTTTTTATGTACCGTCCGAGAGTGCGGGCGGGGTTCCAAGCATGGGTTGGGGCTCCGGCAATGAGTACTTCAGGTTCAAAGGCCACTAAGTCGCGGGGTTTAGACTCGGTAGTCCTAAAGACCTTTGCTTCGTGCCCGCCTGTGTTAAGCTGTTCCGCTAAAAACTCGGCTAACTGTTTCGTATTTCCAAACTTACTATCATACAAGACTGCTATTTTCATATCATTACCTCATTAATCACAATTTTCTGATTTTAGGAGTACCAGGTGTCGCCTCCGGTTTTGTAGGCGCAAACCTGCTTGGCAATGAGCTCGACTTCTTCAGGATGAGCGAAGAGTGCGCAGGGTGTGCCTTCGGTCTCCAAGAGATGTTCATTATCCCGGATAATCTTGAACAATTCACTTTTCAACCCTTCACGCAGTGAGGTTTGTTTGAGATTATGGGTTGCGATGTTTGAAACAGGACATGGGGTGAGGTCTCCTTGGGGAGTCACATGAGCGAAGCCCCGCCCTGCGGAGACACACCCACCCATTAATTCTTCATCTCCGGGAGAATGCATAAGCGATATCTGTTTGGTTTCACGATAATAAAGCACTTGTTTTCGGAAGGCCTTATTCTCGGCGTTGGTGAGCATGAGTTCCGTATCATTATCTACGGGAATATACTCCAGGAAGAAGGCAAAGTGAACACCGTTGGCTATTAAGGCATCAACATGTTTCTCATCCATCCAGTATTTGTAATTCTTCCGGTTAATTGTTGCGGAGATCCCGCTGATAATTCCGTTATGGTCTAACTTTTTAATGGTATTGATAACTTTTTTGTAGACTCCTCTACCTCGTCGTCCGTTGGTCATTTCTTCATCACCTTCAAGACTCACAACAACGACTGTGTTTCGATTCCTTTTTAATCTACGAAATTCTTCATCTTTAAGTAGGGTTCCGTTGGTGAAGATTACAAATAAACGGTCTGGAAATTCTTCGCTGAGTGATAATAAATTCTTTGTTAGAAAGGGTTCTCCGCCCGCTATGATGAAGCCGAAAACACCCATATCACTTGCTTCTTGGATTATTTTCCGCCATTGATCGATATCTAAAGTCCTTTTTGTAGTCCCATGGCAAACTGTACCAGTCGCTGCAGCATAACATCCTGCACAATGTAAATTACATTTTGAAGTAATGCTTATTATTAGTGCAGGTGGGACCTTTACTCCACGGGCTAATTCATATTTTCTTAAACGACTTGACTGCGCATAACCTTTTACTAAATGTCCTATGGTCGGAATAAATCCTGGATTTCTCAGAACCCAAGGTAAATACGTTCTTATCACAGTTGGGTAGTTCATTGAAGATGGAAGAACATCTGTCAGCTTCATAACTACCTTATGACTTAATCGTTTAAATCCATTGGAGATGTTTTTCAGCATTTTTTTTACACCCACATTTTTTACTATTCTATTGATAGTCTATAACGTATAGTATTTAAACATTTGTAATTTTATTAATTATTGAAGTACGTAAAAAATTTGCGAAGTATTCTGACTTGAGCGAGAGATATTTTAGGGTCTGCTCAGTTTTTTGGATGTTAATGAAGGATGTATCATCAATTATAATTAAGAGAGGTAAGCTTTTCAAGGAATCAACAAAATCTGGACTTAATTGTTCAGTAGTTATAAGCTCATAATTTAGTTCGGTGAATTTTTTTAGGAACTGCAATTGTCTTTTATATGGATCCACTAAAATCACCGTAATTGTGTTAGAAACTTCAGTCTGTTTTACACCCATAAACAATCTATTTAAAATTTGTTCATAGAAATCGAAGTCATTTTGTAGTAGAACTATAATATTTTTGGGAAGAGATTTCAGTCCGTCCAGTATAAGATTTTTTATAAGTAGATCGTTTTCGACGATAAGGGTTTCTGGAGCTTCAGGGCGGCTTTTTTCCTTTCTAAATTTCTCTAGTGTCGCTAAATTTTCCTTAATTTGATCACCTATGGCTACGATTTTATTCTTCTCTCTTTCAATATATTGATCGGGAGAATAAGCTTTAAACATAGCGGGACGGGTTTTCAAGATCTCAGCAAGTAATCCCATCTCTTTCAAATCACTGACAGTAGAATACACTTTAGCGGTTGGCACCTTTGAGAAATTAGCAATTTGGGAGATGGAACATTCCTTAAGAATGAAGACTGCCCGATACACCCTGGCTTGATAGTTTGTCAAACCTAAGGCCATCAACTGCTTCTCCAATTCTATTGGGAGTTGTTTTTCTAAATCACTCATCATTTCACCCTCAAAAAAAAGGTTAGTGGAGGTTTGCTCCGCATCCTGGGCAATACACACTATCTTTTGATAGTTGTAAGCCACAATAAGAGCAATAGACATGCCCATTTGTAACAGTACTAGCTGTATCTGCTGCTGGGCTAGTGCCTACCCCCGGGAATACTACCTCACCCGATTGCGCATCAAAACTCACTCTTAGCTGTCCTTCTAGCCTTAAATCGGTCAATAATCGGCGCATATCACCATGGCTCAGATTGAAATCGTCGGCAATTACCTCAAGCTTCACCCGACCACCATAGTCACCCATGAGCGCTGCTTTCGTCACCTTCGACTTCAACCTTCGGTTCTGGTAGTTTAAACCGATAGCTACTGCTATCAGGACTACACCGCCTATGATGAAGAAGAAAGTAAACATGTATAACCAGCTGCCAATATCATTGATCCAAGTGCTGAATGGTGGGATATAGGTAAGAACAGCAACAATTAATAACGCAACTCCAATTCCCACTAATATAGGGAGGTCAGTCGTATATTCTGTCTTATCGGTTGGGTTTCTTTGGGACATTCTTTCATACACCTTTTTCTTATACCTTAAATTCTGGATTTTTCTATTTATTACTAGTAGGGGACTCGTATAAAAAGGTTTCTCTTTTTTACTACCAACAGTGGTAGTACCACCCCGAGTCGTCAACAAAGCGGAAGTTACTTTAACAAAACATGCAAACCATTTGCGCAAAGAAACCGTTTGCGCATTACATTAAGAAAAATTAAACAAATGGAATGGAAATGAAGGTCATATGATTAGTTTAAAAGACTCATTTTATATAAAAAGGTGAGATGCTGCGGACAAATACGATCCAACTCCTGCCTTCACGACGGCAAGGTGTGCTTCTTAAAGAAATTCTAGTCCGCAGTAGCGCGATTTGACCTTCTCCTCCGTAAGTTGCGAAATAAATGCGAGGAATTCGGCATTGAATTTGTACAAATCAATGAACGCGGGACATCCTCGACCTGCCCCATCTGTGGGACGAGGGTGAGACCCAATGATCGAAGATTTAAATGTTCGAAGTGCGGTTATACCCAAGATCGGGACGTTGTCGGTAGCATCATGATTCTGAAAAAATATGGTGACGCTAATAACTTAAAACTGCGGGTGGAGAACCATCCAGTAGTGTCGACCGTTCTTATTGAGCGGTAGGGACTACGAATCTCCTTAATAGGAGTAGTTCAATACTTCTAGTAGTAAAATTTAGTCCCAAAGTAAGATTTGGGGTGAGAGTTCTCGGGATTAATCCCAATTCAGTCCTCAATTATGATTTTTCTCATTACCATAATTTATAGAAGAAATTCTCTTTGGTAAATGAAAAATTATATCTTTCTAGTAAGACTTATTAAAAAACATTTCAAGTTCTATATCTATTCAATAATAACATCTAGCAACTTCAACGGTATTTATGATTCAGGTGGATTCAAAGAAGATGGAAAAGTGGAATGCCCACCGTCGGATAGAAGCCGCATTCAACCATGAGATTCCAGATCGGATTCCAAAACTTGAAATGACAATAGAACTTAAAGAGTTGAATGCAGCATTAGATGGGCAGCGAAATTCATTCATATTACTAACACTAACTCCAAAATTGTTAAACCTCTTTCATAGAGCACCATATCTTTTTAGGTTATTGAAAAAATTAGTTAACCACCCACGCCTAGTTTATCCCGTCGCAGCAATTGCACCACGTGTAATAAGTCGAGTTCATCGCCAGTTTAACTACGATATGTTCTTTTACTTATCAGGATACTATATGATTTTTAATGAAAGAATTTTCCGCGATTTCGCAACGACAGAAAAATCTCGAGTCGTCCGTAATATAAGAACAGGAAAAACAGTTTGGATTAGCAGTGATACGGGTGCTCATGCTCGTTATGGATTTATGGAATCCCCAACTGACTGGGATAACTATATGGAGTTTGATCCCGGACACGGCGCAAATTATTGTTTGGTTGAAGGAGCAGTTCAAACTTGTAAAAAGTTAGATATTGTTCCACTCTTCTCAGTCCATGGAGCAGCGGGATTAGAGGAGCTTGCTAGTCTCTTCGGTTATGAGACCTTGTTTAAGCTGATGCTAACTGATAGGAATTTCGTCCGTCGAGCTACCCAAGAATTGAATGATTACGCCATTGCGGTAGCGGAGGGAATCTTGCAAAGGGGCGGGAAATATGTCGGCATCGCTGCGGATTTGGGTTATACGGGACGTAGTTTCATTTCTCCAAGGATGTTCCAGGAATTATTCAAGCCGGGTATGAAAAAGTTCTGTAAAAGAGTCCATCAGCTGGGTGGAAAGGTGCTGTTTCATTCCTGTGGGAATGTGGTGAAACTGATGCCAGATATCGTGGAGACCGGAATTGATGCGCTGCACCCTATCGAAAAAACCGCGGGAAACGACATTGTAGAATTCAAGAAATTGTATGGAAATAAAATCACGCTGGTAGGAAATGTTCCCATTCCTCTTTTAACACATGGTACGCCTGAGGAAACCTATGACTATGTAAGATTTTTGTTGGAAAACATCTCAAAAGATGGCGGGCACATTATCTCTTCATCACACTCCGTGACCCAATGGTGTAAGCTAGAAAATTTTTTGGCTTATCATAGAGCAGTGGACGAACTTGGTAAATATCCAATTCGTTCGTGAGTGTCGTGAGAGGAAGCAATCAAACTCGGGCTTGAAATTCATCATCAAGAGCAAAATGATGTTTGGGAACAATGGAAAAAAATCAATCTGAAAAACAAACCCCAATAGTCATTAACTCAAATATACTTATTGCTTCTTTACGAAGTAGGGGACTTACACGAAAAATTCTCTTTTCGAGACGCTTACAGAAGAAGTTTCAAGTTATAACAGTGGATTATTGTTTTGAAGAAATATGGCAATATCGGGAGCGTTGGAACATTCGAAACCTCCCAGACGAAGATTTAATCAAAATTCTCGATTTTTTCTTTAATGAAAAGGTACAAATTTTTCCTACAAACAAAATTCAATCCGCTGTTTTGGAAGTCCATAAATTGATGAAGCCTATTGATGAAAAGGATACGCCTATCCTCGCTTTAGCAATATTTGTTCAAGGAGTGATTTGGAGTAATGATGACCATTTTAAAAAGCAGACCAAAATTGAATGTTTTACGACAGGAGAATTAAAAATTTTTTTAAAAATCAAGTATAGTTAAAGAGTATCAACTTGCTGCCATTTTACTCTCTCTGATAATGTTGTCCTGTTTCATCATCAGGTCCTCTCATCATCTCAATGATTTCTACGACATTTAGAAACATATTTATAATGTGACCCACTAGGTACACTTGGTGGGAAAGATGACTTTGGAATCAAAAATTGATGAAAAAGGTAGAATAAATATACCCATAGAAATTCGCAAAAAGATGAACCTGATTCCCGGTGAAATCATGATCTTCCAAATAAAAGGTGAAAAAATTCTTTTACGGAAAGTAATTACACCAAAAGAATTCATTGAAAAGTCGAAAGCATTTGGGGAACATTTAAAAAAGAAAACCAATGAACCTATTACAACTGAGAAGATTTTTGAGTGAATAGAATGCTTACCATAGATTCTCAGATTTGGATTTATTATTTAGATATGAATGCAAAAGAACATAAAAATGTTGTATCTTGGCTGAATGGAAAAAACGATAATGGAGTTTTATTCAAAGAAAAAATAGTACTTAGTTCCATTATCCCTCTAGAGGTAGCTCATAATCTCTTTAAATCCACGATCACTACAAAAACTCTTGATAAAGATAGGATTGAGGAAATGATTTTTTCCTTAATTTCTTTAGAGAACTGTCAACTGGTTGACATTGATCAACTCCTAATTCTTGAATCTATTAAAAAGTTGAAACAGTATATAGCCCAAGGAATTGGCGGGAGGGATGCTCTGATTCTAACTACCATGGAACAATTAAATATTCAAACAATCGTAACACATGATAAGAATATTTTATCATTGAAACAAATTCGAAGAATAGATCCTGTGTTTTCTTCCCCTTTGGTATTAGAAATTGGCGTTGAATTAGATTCTCAAGATTTCAAACAAAGAATTCAAAATCTATAAACGTTGAATTTAGCTAGAGGATAATAGTGGTTTACAATTGTTCTATTTCATCGTCAGAGCCTCTCATCATTTCAATGATTTCTTTGGTCGTTTTATTGTGGAATAGCGGATGATTTTTCCAAGTTCCAGCGACTTCATCTATTATTTTCTTGATATCTGAATCCTCGACCAATTTTCTGGCAAATCGTATAGCCGCGGAAATATCTTCTTTTTTTAAGGTTGATTATGCTTCGATTATTTCATCAAAAGTTTTTCCCGCCTCCAACCACTCTAAAATTATCGTTACCATTATCCGTGTCCCTTTTATACAAGGTTTTCCATGACATATCTCGGGATTAATCTCAATTCGGTCCTCAACAATCATTTTTCTTATTCACATCATTTTGTTATAAATTATATCTATAATAATAATTGAGATATGTTATAATTTATACTTGTTTTTGAAACCAAAACACCTAGAATTGGGCATCTATTATAAATCAATAATAATAGGGATCAGAATTTGTTACTTCCTTTTCGATTTGCCGGGCTAATTTGTCATCAATAGAGGGAAGAGTTCCGGTGTTTAGATAGTTTTGCTTGGAGACAAAGAAATCTTGGGCAAATTTCAGAGAGAAAATAATCGAATTTCCCACCCAACTGCTGGCGGATCCATGATCTGGGGGAACAAGGCGTAAATCGACAGAATTAGAACTCACTCTAAAATTGGTCCGCACGATGGAGGGATCAGTTTTGATTTTCAGAAGTTCTGTATTCTTCAATGATTCTCGAATCAGAAGTGATCGTAATCCCAGGACTTGACCGCCCCCCCCGCAAAAGATGACACGCCCATATTTACCGCCATACTTGGGAATGAGCTCTAAGGTCGCCGTAAGATTTTCATTAATCGCCTGAACTAAACAATCCACCAGCGACAGCCCAGTAGATGATGGCCTCTCGGTGAGCAAGTTTTCAGGCAGGAGGGGATCGGGTAAGGGAATTTGTGTGGTCCCATGGATTGTATCTTCAATTTTAAGTGTATCTTGTAAATTTTGCTTTCGCTTTTTCAGTTCTTGAAATTCAATATCATCCTCTTGACAATCAAAGTAGTAATACGATTGCATCAGGATTGGGATGATCTGCTCTTTGTTCCGATTCAAAAGTTCAGGTTCAAGTCCGCGGTTTTGTAGATCCCTAAGGATATAGGTTTCTATTGACTTACCTGCTGTAAGTGATGATTTTACACCATCCTTGTAGATATTTCCAATAGCAATAGGGACTGCGATGGTTGAATTATATCCGATATCAATAATAATCCCATTATATCCATGCGCCCAACTGAATAAAATCGCGGTCTGGGCATTGCTAAATGCTAATCCCTTGATAGCAAAATCGGTGAAGAGAGTATCGGCCTCGCTTTTTAAGATCGCATGATCTACGCCGGTATCCTTAATAACTACAATATTATAATCTGTTAGATCTAGTTTTAATCGGCGAAACACTTCATTAAATTGATTTTTAGCATGGATATTAGTTGTACGGTAGATAAATTTTGGTAAATCTTCCCCCGCGAAACCACATCGACTATAAAAAGACCCATGTTCAACGATAACATTTTTACTTTCACACATTTCTACTCATTTTTGTACAAATGCATAAATTCTTTTAAAGTATAGATTCGATGTGAATTGGAATTCTTTGTAATTAATGTGTGAAAGAAGTTATAAGAGAATAGGTGGTCTCATGGGATTTTTAGGAAGTTTGGTTAATAAAGTAAAGAAGAGTGTAGGAAAGGTTACCGGGAAAATAAAAGGCAAGGTTGGAAAATCTATTAAAAAACGACGAGGGAAATTTAAAAAGTCATTCAAGAACAAAACGAAGGGAAGGCAGACTTTAACTTCCGCAGAAAAGGATGTGTTGGTGAGGGAATTTGAAAGGGAAGTGGAACAGGATGTTATTCCAGATCTCCCGGACGATCCAATCATGAAAGAAAACGTGCAAGCGTTTATACATAGTGAAGTGTCGAAAGAGGTAACACAGATTATCAATCCAAACATAATCAGTTCAAACATAATCATAGGAAGTAATTTTCTTAAAAAGATGTCACAAAAAGGGAAAAAGAAATTGAGCAAATGGAAGCCAAAAGAAATTAAACAAATGGAAGCAAGGTTAAAAGAAATATTCAAGATGAAAACCAAGGATAGACCTCTAACGCCTGCAGATAAAGATGTGTTAGTGAAAGAACTAGCGCAAGAAGTGGAGCGGGAGGTAATCCCGGATCTTCCAGATGATCCAACTCTAAGGGAAGAGGTACGCACAGAAATAAATAGCGAGATGTTGAAACAGGTAAATCAAATTATCAATCCAACCATGGTCAGCTCGACGTTACATTGAGTTCTAGTAATTGGCGTTCCGCTGGTGGTGTTTGGCACCATAGTGGGGCTGAGTTACGGTATTCCAGATTTCCTTCCGCCAGGGAATATCTGGTTTCCGCACGAAATAATGGGTGACTTGGGACCAGAACTCTATATGCCAAATGTAGCTTTTCAAGGGTTGGTGAATGGGGCGCTTTACGGGGGGATTTCAGAAGGCGTCGTCCTCACCGCGCTCTTTCTCAACAAGTAGAAACGCTGAAAAAAAACGATTTTTCTGAAGCAAGAGTGAGGTGAATCATGGAAAAATTAATTCGGTTTGTAATTTTAAAGTTTTTCTGAATATATATGATGTTTAAATAGTGTAAATTAGAATTAAGTAATGGTGGCGTAAATTAAAAATGGTTAAAAAGATTTACTACACAGAACATCGGAAGAACGTCTTAAAATGCGGTCTATTAGTAAGGAACTCATCAAAGATGCAATTAGTAATCATGTGAAAGTTTTAAAAAGAATGATTTTAAGATTATTCATAAGTTTCTTGGAGAAAAGTTGCTGAGAGTTTTTTTAAGAGAAGAAGAGGAAATAATTACATTGATATCGGCATATATTACATATAAACGGAGATATGTGAAATGAAAATTAAATATGACTCAAAAGCGGATGCATTTTATATTCTATTTCAAGATAAAAAAGTGAATATTAGTAAGGAGATTGAAGACGGGATTGTTGTAGATTATTCAAAGGAGGGGAAGGTGATCGGAATTGAAATACTTAAAGTAAGCCAGAGAATGGATCTAAAAGATCTGGGAGAGATTACAGTCTCTTTGCCTACAATTAATGAAGAAGTTTAAAACATTTTAGGGTAAGTTCCTTATTCTTCTACCATAATCCTCTTTTACAACGTTTTAAAGAGAGTATATCTTAAATTCATCCCAAATATTATATGATATAGAAACGCTGTGAAAAAAAAACGATGCCTATGTTCTATATAGAATATTTCAGAGATATGGAGTTGTCTGACGAGGAGATAGCGTTAGTCATTTTCATCTTTAAAAAGAAAAAAGTTCATAAAAGGAAAATCCCGAAGAGATATAGAGAGGCACTAGCAAGAATAATCGAACGAAAATTAGTTCAAACCGCTTCAGATAATTCTTTGAGGTTCAATTATTCCTTCGAATTCTATGATGAAATTACGGATCCAATTATACTTTTTGAACTCCAATCCCCCTATCAAGAGATAGAGCTTTGTAAAGCACAAAATGATTCGATCTTTCTGAAGCTGAACGGCATTATTCAGTTTCATACGAGCGAACAGAAAAGAAGTCATGAAATGATGGTGGCTGTTCCTTTAACCTTTTCAGAAAACCTAAACAACATCCTTATCCTTGGCGGTGGTGATGGATTGGCGGCAAGGGAAGCGCTTGAATTCAATCCAGAACAAGTTACCGTCGTAGAACTCGATCCTAAAATGATAGAAATGACGAGAACAGTTCCTGAGATGAGAGACCTCTGTAATGATGCATTCAATAATCCGAAGGTACAGGTCATTGCAGGCGACGCCATCGAATTCCTTCTCCAGTCTCAAGAACAATATGATGTTATTATTGATGATTGTGCGTTGGAAACTACCACACAACCCATCCCAATTGGCGGGAGAAAGTATCAAACATATCAGAAACAATTGTACCGGAAATTGCAGCCAGGGGGTGTGGCGTCTTTCATGGAAAATGAAGATTTGTGGGAGATAATTCCAAGCAAAAAAGTGGAGGATATTGAGAAAATTCTTCAGTTGTTACCTGAGATCAATCTTTCGAGGTTGGAAGAGTATTTTAAGGAAGAGATTCTCTTCTTTAACCAAAAAAAGTTCGAATATGTCCGCTATAAATACATGGAAAGTCAATTTCTAGGTCCCGAGCTCTATCTGTATTTAAGTAATAACCCGTTTTCTAAAAAGAGGAATCCACCAAAAACTTGTAAATTCATGCAAGAGTTTCAATTTGATTAGCTAAAAAAGATTATTTCTATTCCAGAGAGTTTAAAATGGTCGTTAAATGTGTCATAACCTCTTCCGGCGATTCGAGATTGTGCAAGGTTAGGGAGCGGTGGGGACGGGCTAATTTAATGCGAATGGAACCAGTCCTTTTATAACGCTTATCCCAGAAGGAGCGATATAACTTGAGTGATTGAATTAAGGGTAATTCAACAATACGGAGCAGACATGGTTGAGGAATATTTGGTTTCGGGGGAGCAATACGGGTCATCTTCAGAAACAATTTTGTTTTGGTTAGAATGTACTCAGAGGATTGGAAGGAACTATAGACGGATTCTTTGATTTTGAAGAAAGAGATTATAAGATAAGCATTCGCCCCGGCGAACAAAATTGAAAATACGAGCAAGAAGATAAATAGTTCGACCTGAAAACTTTGGATTAAAAGTGGAACACAGAACCAGATGAGAATAACATCGCTAATACTAAAAAGGAGAATGAATACAAGACGGTAAATGCGTGCCATATTCGCAAAAATGCGAGCGACGATATCTCGGGCGGGAGCAAAGCGGAGCAGCATCTCCTCCTCGGTCCCAACAATCACCGCGAGTGGTAGATACGGACAAATAAAGTGCTCATAACATTTGGAGTCCATTTTTATAACCAATTTCTATTGTTCTTATTTTATTATTTTTGTCAGGGTATTTGAATAATATAGGGATCAAAATAACCAAACGGTGTTTATTGATTTTTAGGAAGAAGGATCATTTAATTGAAGTTATTGGAGTTGTTTTTGAAGCGTTTCTAATCCACTTAGATATTCATGATATTTTTCAATTAGCTTCAAGAGCTCATGGAATTGGTTTTGTAGTTCTACAAGTTGAGGTTTCGGGAGAGAATGCTGTTTTTCACTAATTTGATTCAGAAATTCTACTTTTTGCGTTTCAAGAAGTTCAATCTCACGCTCAATGATTTTTTGAAGGCTGAGGAGTTCATACGTTTTCTGTCGCAGGGATCGCTTGAGCGAAATTTGCTCGAATCTTATTTGATCTTCCATAGTATCAAAGGTACTTGGGGCAACCTTCTTTTCCTTCAGTAGCACTTCAAGCGCATCAATGGTTTCATCCATGGTCTTCAATCGCTTATAACCATCTATTAAAGGAGTATCGATCTGGGCGTAAATTTTCTTTATTTCGTGTTTGTAATATTGAATATCCTGTTCAGTTTTATCCATTTGTGCTTGATGTTTCCCTGCAGAACGCGGGTTCAAAAGGGCCTTTTGGGTAAGAGTCTCTTTTTTGAATCTTAAGGCTTGAACGGTGTTGTCAAGTTTTTTGGCAGTCGCAATCTTCATGAGGGTGTCTTTCATTTTATCGGAGATAGCAAATGAGGCGCGCGGGAGTCTCCAGTGGATTAGAGGGGGTTGTTTGGTTCCGTGGGGCGGCTTTTTAGGGACGGGAGGTAGCTGCTGGGCGGTTGGAGGGCTGGCTGGCGGAGCTCCGGGAGATAAGGTGTCGATCTTGTGTACAATCATTAGAGAGGAATAGTTTAAGCCGATCACAACAAAGACTGCCCCGAACATATAGATGCCATTTTGGAGTGAGGAAGGAAAAAAAATCAGACATAAGATTCCTAATAAATTAAGAAAGGTTAAAATCCAATACTGAATTTTTTCCACTTTTACATGAGTAATTATTACTAATCCCAATGCTACGAATACGAGCAAGATTGCAGCTGCCATATAGCCAGTTCCAGCAGAGCCAATGCTGAAGAAAATTGCCATGCTCACAAACATCCAACCGAATACTTGGAGGAAAGGTTTAGAAAATTGGAATAGAACATCCCGGAAACTCATTCTCAGTCGGTGTGCATGGTAGAGCATGAAAGTTACGGTACAAAGTAAAGTACAGCAAAAGAGAATTAATTCTAGCTGGATCATTTCATTATATCGACTAAAGTCCCACATCATCATAGGGTGGACCCCAAAAAATCCCATAACCAAGACGGTAGCAGGAAAGATTGTTAAATGTGGAAGATTAAGCCATAGGCTGTATCTTATTACCCGTCCCATATCGATGCGCTCAATTTGTTGAATTGATGCCGTAGATAACCAGGGAAAAATGACTGCAATAATAACTCCAATGAATACAATAGTCATCCCCAGCACAAAAAGGAGAGGGGGAGACATAGGGTAAGAGCCAAAGTAAAGAAATGTGATTATGATTGCCAGCATATAAGAAAGAAAACCTTGGAAAATTAATCCTGTACCAAACATAGACGGATATTTATTTTTTAGAAATGCTCGAGTTCCAAAAATTGCAAGAAAAATTAGCAATGGAATGAATATTATTATATTTGATATCGCGAGAGAACTTGGGGTTGTGCATACAATTATCAAACCTAAAATGGACGCAGCTGTAATAAAACCTAACATTATGAAAATTGTTATTCCTCTCACTTTGAATTGAAAACCTGGCTGTTCTATAGGTGTAACCCTAATACGATTCCATTTCAATTTCATGAAGAGCACGACGCATCCAATGCAAGCAACAGAAAGAGAAACAAGCGCGAACACATTTAATGTTATTTTTGCCCCATATAATGATGGAGGAGCTGGTGGATACATCTCTCTCGAGAGGAACTGGATTAGACTGAGGAAATACATAAGAATTCCAGTGAATATTAACCCAATTGCAGCAGCTTTTGCCCATCCAGTTCGAGGGTTGGACGCTCGATTAATTAAGATAAACCCCGTACCCATCCCGATACTTAAAGCGAGTGAGCCAAAAGCGGGGGTTAGTAGATAGATTAATCCGTAATATTGAAATATTTCAAGATCAGCAGCATACATAAGCCCCCAATATCCAAAATCATTGAGTATGAGAGGTAGAATTAGAGCGGTAATACTGATTATAAGCACGACTAACGCGAATTTTCGCTTGGTTTCAAAGTAAAAGATGAGGAAGCCGATAATGAGTAAAATTTGAAAAAAAGGAAAGAGATAAGCGTAGAAATAATTCATGAAACTACCATAATCGATCATATTTTTAGGGGTTCCTAACGCAGTCATAGAGTATAAAATGAAACGAATCCATTCTAAGGTGAGGTAGCCGATAAAACCGACAATTGGAATTAAATAAGGTTTTTTCATGAAAGTGTGACCCGCCATCCTCGTTGTTCTTTGGGCAAACCCGGTTAGCTAAAAATTTGGTGTGCTACAATTTAATTCTTACTCCTCGTTAAAATAATTTCTCTGACACAAAATGAGCAAGAAGAGCATAACGAAATATATAGCTCCAATTAATACCGAGATGAATATGTTCCACAATAAGGACAGTCCTATAACTATCATTCCTCCACCGATTAGAACCGAGTAAAGAACTAGATTCGAATTGGTGTATTTTTTCAAGATTAGGGTCATCGAGGCGATATAAAGGAAGCCCATCCCTGCGCCTAAAGAACCAATTTTAAATGATGCGCACAATGAGGCGAAAAAGGGATTGTACGCTTCAAAGGATCCAGCGTTATTCAACATGATCAGTAAATTTATGTTTTCAACTGCATCAAAGATACCCGCCAGTAAGAAAGCGAAAGTCAATATCAACCCAATTTCTTGGAGTTTCCCCTCTAATTTCCGTGATACGATGAGGACGCATTCTGCACCAAACATGACATAAGCAAGTATGAAAATGTAATCAATGTAGGTGATCAACGTCTGCTGTTGCATCTCTAGAGCCCCCCAATTGGAAAAGATCGTTGCAATCACATCAGGAGTCCAGGCAAGTTCAAAGTCTAGGACCCCAAAGCCGACAACGTGCATTAATCGAAGCTCATTAAGGATGAATACCAGTGTCAGAACAATAAAGGGAATGGAACTGATCAATGTGGCTATTAGTAAGGTTTTATATTTTGGGAAGCCTTTTAATTTCTCCAAAAACATCCTTTCTTACACGCCCCTACTGCGGTTAAGTTTCTTTTTTATGACCATCCTGTTTGAGTATTGGTTTAGGAAGTATATATAAGGGATTATAAGAAAGCGATACGAGGTGTGATGTCATGCAAGATTTTACATTAGGGATAATTTTATCAATTCTGGTAGGAATTGGTATGTCGGCAGGTGGTATTTTTGTTCGGATAGGCGCTAAAAAGTTTCGGGGAAACCTGATGCCGAAATATAAGCAAAATCTCCTGTTAGGTTTACAAATTACGTTATTAAATTTGTTTTTTGTTTTAGGAGCATTGATGTCGATGTTCAGTACAGTAGGAAAGATAGTGGCACCAATGATTGGGAATACCACTATTGCCATCACAATCATCTATTCAACTTCTTACATTTCCACAATCCTGATTGGAAATTGGATCCTTAAGGAGAGCATGAGCAGAGTTGAGCTCATGGCTGTAGGTTGTTTAATCCTTGCAATCGTGTTCGTAAGTGTTGGGGTTGTTTTTGCGACAGGAGGGGGTTAAATGGAAGGGCCCGGCGAAGCTCAAAGTACAAAATTGAAAGGTTATATACTTGGTCTAACCTTCACCTCAATAGCAGGAGTGATACTAGGCTGGACAGCCCCACTTCTTGAGTTGGCAAATCAAAGTGGAAATGCACTCGCGAGTCCGCTCCTCTATATTGCAATTCTCTTACAATTGGCAGGGGGGATTTTAAACTTTTTTGCACTCTCATATCTACGTCCCGCAATAGTATTCCCCGTTTATGGATCCATACAAATATTTGAAAGTGTTATTGTTGCTCAAATACTCCTGCCAGCTACAAATCCATGGTCAAACCTGTTCTATGCATCACTAGTTCTTATAGTTGCCTCCCTTGTGCTGATTGCCTATAGTATCTCGAAGAAACCAGAGGAAGAAGTAGTGGACCTCTTACCTCCGAATCCTCAAGTGGTAACCCCGGATGAAATCTTGAATGAAGGTTTTCAGGATGTCTTTAAACTGCTGGATATTAATCTCATGGGCGCCTATGGGCGAATCAAGCACCGCTGGGCGCATTCCGGGAAAAAATATACTAAACCTAATATCTTAGAGTCGTGTTTTACGAGTCTGGTTTGGAAATTGTGGCTACCCGAAATCGCTACAGAAATTCTTGAATCCTTCTTTGACGCACAAACGGCGGATGGACGACTCCCCAGTAAATTGAAAATGTTAGGGAGAGACTATTGCGAGGTAGTTCCAATAGTTGCATATTGTGTAGCGGCTCAAAATCCTTCAAACGAATTTTTAAAGCAGGTATTTCCGAAGTTAAAAGCTTTCCAGCAATGGTGGTACGAAAATCGTCAAAGTGAAGGGGGGTTATTTTTCTGGGAGACCCCTGAAGAGTCAGGAATGTCAGGAGCAGCTCGGTTCGGAAATTTGAACACTATTTCGCATATTATCCCAGTTGATTTAAACGCTTACATAGTTCTGCAAAATAATGTATTAGCACAAATAGCTGCGAGCTTAGATCTACCGGAGTTGGTCAAACAATTTGAGAAACAAGCTTCAGACTTGACCGAAAAAGTCCAAACAAAACTCTGGGACTCTGATTCGAACCTATATTATGATTGGGACTCCGATAAGAACGAATTCATTAGGATTATGGGGCTCACCAACTTTATCCCATTAGTAGCTAAAATTCCCACCAGAGAACAAACCAATTCACTTATTTCGCATCTAACAAATACAGAAGAGTTCAATACACTCATCCCATATCCATCTGTGAGTATCTCAGATGAAAAATATATGTGTGAGAAATGGAATGGAGCCGTCTCACTTAATCTGGTCTATTTGATTTTACAAGGGTTGCAATTATATCAGGAGAATGAATTAATAGCTGAGACCTCTTTCAGGCTGATTCAGGGTGTCTTTTCACACTGGGAATTAGACGGAAGTTTTTATGAATTTTATAGTCCCAATCCACTAAAATACGATCTGACCGCAAAGCCCGGCAAGGATTTTGTTGGCTCAACGGGGTTAATCAATACACTTCTGGTAGAGGAGATTATTGGTCTAAAAATTACTAATTCGGAGATAATTCTTTGTCCAAAACTTCCACCCAGTTGGAAAACAGAACTGATATCATATTCGATTCCTACTAGAAACCTCGTTCTAACAATGGAGTATAAAGAATCAGAAGAAATTCAAATTAAGTTAGTCATTGATACGAAGGAAGATGAATTTGTGATAAAAAATTTCGAAGAAAAGAGAGTTAAGCTTTGATTAATTATAATATTTTAAACCTAATCTAAACATTTATTTTTTCTACCAATCCTCCCTTGGTGAGTTTAACTCATCTAATGTACTAAAGTAAGTGTAATTATCTAAATCTTGAGCATCAGCACCAAGTTCAATATCAAAAATAAAAGAAGGGAGTAAAGAAGAGACTTTTTTCATCATTTTACCTATCACCTTTCATAACTTTTTTTGCTTGATTTTTTGAGGAATTTTATCCAATAAAGAAATAGTAGGGGTGCTATTATTTTAATCTTTTTTGTAAATGAATGTGATAGATTGTGGTGTAGAATGTATAATTGTGTAACAATGTGGGTAAAAAAGTGGCAAGAATAACAATATTTCAATAAAATTGTAATACTAGAGATATATTTACTCAGAGATAGTGAGAGTTTATTGGGTAGTTTCGTTCAAAAAGTTAAACGATTCAGCTATAAGTTCTTTCAAAACAGGAAGTTTGACATCTTCCAGCTTGTTTATGTACAAGCAAGACTTACCTGTTTTGTATTTCCCTAAATTTTTAAGTAAGGAATTGTACTTATCAAATCCATCACTAATATAAATAGTTAGAGCTTGTTTTCTCGGGGAGAAACCCACTGGGGGCCAATCGCCTTCATGTCCACTCGCGTATTTGTAATGGTAGATCCCAAAACCTACAATGCTTTTCCCCCACATTTTGGGTTCTAATTGGGTAATTTCTTTCATGAGTTCTAAAACCTTAAGACTATCTTCACGCCGCTTTGGGTTATCTACACTATAGAGAAAAGAATCAACTGACGCCTCCGTCATTTTCGTTTTGAGTTCATACTTGCTCTTCTTCTTAGGCATGTGTAATCACTCCTTTAATAAAGAAGTCTGAATATAAAAATAACTTTACGGCAAATCTTGGTGTAATTCAAAAACCGCTATCAAGGTATTTAGCTAATGAGCGAATGCAATAAGTCTTCAATTCGTTTTAATATTTCAGACTTTGGTCGGATTATACATCTTTCGCGTTCATTATCTTCGTGAACCATAATCATCCCAGACATCATTATTCTATTTTTAATATGGGAGTCAGTTTTTTGTATGGCTGTTTCTAATAGAGATGTTAATTTATTGAATTGTATTTTATCTAGCTCTTTTATTACGTGCTCACCCCCATCATAAATACCGCTGGAACTTTGAGTAGGTTTTACCGGGATATATTCTAAAACGAATCCGTCTTCATCCTTTATAACGTATTTATTTCCACTACCATCAAAATAATTGTATACCTTTGACAGCACAATCACCTTTTTGAGTTAATACATTAATTTTTGGTAAGAGATATAAAAAATTTGGATTGTATAAGCGGGTAAATTCGGAAATGTTATTGGAGTTGGTCAAACTGTGGACCAAGTCGGAAAAAACCGACCCCCTCAGAAATTATCGGGAATCGAAAATGTGTATGAGTATTCAGCGGATACAGGGTTGCACGGAATTGATGGAGAATTAGCTGCTGATAGTGCATTAAGATTGTATATGAAATTAACTGGGAAACAAGTTCCACTATTTTTAGACAAGTAAAATTGATGTAAAATTAATTACTATTTTTTTTCCATTTTTTGAGAAAGATCATTCAGTTTTTTCTCAAGAAGTGTTCGCCTCTCAATTAAAGTAGATTTAATATGTTGCCAATACGATTTAGAATAATAATCCAATTGAAAGCGGAGGGCAAGCTCTAGGTGGGTTATTTTTCTTGTTAATTCATGAATTTGTTTCTCTAATTCTTTTATTTGATATTTGAAGGGCATTTGTTTAATCATATCTTTTAGTAATAAGCGAATATCTGAGGGATTTGGGACATTGAATTGAGCTTGGGTGGGATTTAACCCAACGCGGATGGAATACGCGGATTCAGGGAGGATGTTAAATAATTCTTCATCACTCCAGTCACTACCGATTGCTAGGATGAAATTCCAATCTTTTTCAGAGATCCAGTGCATAGCTGCACGTCCTTTTTTTATACCAGCATTTCTTATACTGATATTTCTATCTCCTTCTTGTATTTGAAGGTTGTAGTTAGCGGCGTAATTAATAAGGAGTGTGCCAAGTTCTCGGGCTCGTAAAAACCCCATATCGGGATCTGTATTCCGATAGTGCCATTCAAGCACGAAATCCTCTTCTTCAATTAAAGAACCAGGAGTCCTTGCGGTATATTGTTCTAGAATAGGACGGATTTCCCCCTTCCAATGGTCATCCAATGGTTCAATCATTTTCCAAGGAGACTCTTGGTTTTTAATCCATAGACCATGTATGGCAATTAGTTCTATATTTAATCCCTTAAACCATTTATCTAACGTATCTGGGTTCCTTTTACTCAATAGTACTACTTTGGTATTCGGATTTTTTGAAAGATCTTTCAATAACTTTGTAATTTCGGCAGGGGGCTTTGATTTTTTAGTAATATCAGATGCAGAAATGAGACAATCTTCATAGTTTAAGAGGATTAGCCTTTGATCGCTTTGTAGATACGTTTCGATTAATTCCTTTCTTTTTTCAAATGACAAAAATTTTATAAAAATCTCCTTTTGGAAATTTTTGGTTAAAATTAAATTATCAATGTAATCCTGAGCCCATTTCTCTATATTATATTGCTTTAACCGTTTTTGCATAGTCCGATTGTGTTTTATTTGTTCCTTAGGTTTCATTGTTAGAGCAATTTCAAGGGCTTCTACGATCTCATCTCTGTTATTGACATTTATTTGAATGGCTTCTCCTAATTCTTTCGCAGCACCAGCAGTTTCACTGAGAATTAAAACGCCTCTTCCAGTTGTTTTGCTTGCAATATATTCTTTTGCAATGAGATTCATTCCATCCCTAGTAGGTGTGACTAGAGCTACATCAGCAATACAATAAAGAGCAGCAAGCATATCAAATGGTAGAAATTGAGAGAGATACCAGATTGGAGTCCAACCAATAGTCCCATACTTTCCATTTATTCTACCAACCAATTCATCGACTTGCTTTTTAAGTGCCATATAACTATCCACATTTATCCGAGAAGGGACTGCTACACAGACAAATTTAACTTTCTCTATGAATTCAGGGTGTTTCTCTAAGAATAATTCGAAGGCTTCTAACCGCTGAGGGATCCCCTTTGTGTAATCTAACCGATCTATTGAAAAAATCAGCGGAAGATTTCCCATTTTTTTCCGAATATTAGTAATTTCCTTTTGAACTGCTGATTTTTGACGTATCTTAGAGAATTTTTCATAATCAATACCCATTGGAAATGAATCTACTTTGAGCATCCGATCCAGAAGGAAAATTTGGTTAAATTTTACTTCTAGTCCTAATAATCTATGTACGCTTGTAAGGAAGTGACGAGCATAATCATATGTGTGGAAACCAATCAGATCTGAACCCAAAAGACCTTCTAAGATCTCTTTACGCCACGGAAGCAAGCGGAAAATCTCAAAAGACGGAAAAGGAATATGAAGAAAAAAACCTATGGTAGGATCAGGTAATTTTGCCCTCAATAATTTAGGGAGAAGCATTAGATGATAATCATGAATCCAAATTAATTCGTCAGATTCGATAATTTCCGCGATTCTATCACAAAACAACTCATTTATACGTTTATAAATTTCCCAAAAGCTGTTATTATATTCCGTAAATTGGCTAAAATAGTGAAAAAGGGGCCAAATAGATTTATTACAAAATTCGTCTTGGTATGCTTGAATCTCTTTCTGGGACAAATAAATTGGATAACAGCTAAATTCCGCAACTAATTTTGATTTTAGTGTTTCAATCTCGTCTATTACCTCTTCGGTGCTAATACCTGGCCAACCAACCCAAATACTATCGAAATCTTTATAGAATGAACTTAATCCAGTTGCTAATCCACCAATACTGGGATTGAGAAGTAATTTTCCCTCTTTCTTTTGAATAGTTATCGGTAATCTATTAGAAACGATTATTAACTTTCGTTTTATGATTAATACCCTCTTAAATTCTGCATATCTAAAAAATGTGGTTTCATTTAAATTTTTCATTGAAAAAATATTTTAATATTGCAATTACCTATCTGAAAGGAACCTAGGTGAGCGATTTATGGAAAAACACGTTGGTAAAATAAGACTTCGAGGTTCTATACCAAAAATCGGTATCCGTCCAGTCATTGATGGAAGACGAAAAGGTGTGAGAGAATCTCTTGAAGATCAAACTATGAATTTAGCAAACGCGGTTGTTGAATTATTATCGGATAACTTATATCATCCCAATGGGCTTCCGGTGGAATGTGTAATGGCAGATACCACAATAGGTGGCGTTGCAGAAGCAGCAGAATGTGCAGATAAATTCGCGAAGGAGAGTGTTGGAGTTTCGATAACAGTAACACCCTGCTGGTGCTACGGTACGGAGACGATGGACATGGACCCGCTCGTTCCTAAGGCTGTATGGGGATTCAACGGAACTGAAAGACCAGGGGCGGTCTATCTTGCTGCTGTTTTAGCAGGACACAATCAGAAGGGCATTCCAGCCTTCGGGATATATGGAAAGGACGTGCAAGATGCGGATGATAACACCATTCCTGCTGATGTGAAGGAGAAACTGTTGCGCTTCGCCAAAGCCGGGCTTGGAGTAGCGTGGATGAAGAATAAAACTTACCTTTCACTTGGATATTGTAGTATGGGGATTGCTGGAAGTATTGTAAATGAGATCTTTTTCCAGAATTACCTCGGTATGCGCTGTATGTATGTAGATATGAGTGAATTTATTCGCAGATTGAATCTAGAAATCTATGATAAGGAGGAGTTCGCGAGGGCGATTAAATGGGTGCATGAAAAATGCAAAGAAGGAGAGGATTTAAATCCTCCCGAGGCGCAAAAATCTAAAGAGGATAAAAATAAAGATTGGGAAACGGTCGTTAAAATGGCAATGATTGCGAGGGATTTAATGGTAGGGAATAAAAATCTTGAGAAAATTGACTATGGGGAAGAGGCATTAGGGCAGAATGCGATATTGGCGGGATTTCAAGGTCAAAGACAGTGGACAGATTTTATGCCAAATGGGGATTTTCTAGAGGCAATATTGAACTCATCCTTTGATTGGAACGGGATACGACAACCATACATTATGGCCACCGAAAACGATTCGTTGAATGGGGTGGTGATGTTATTTGGCCATTTATTGACCAGTACTGCGCAGATCTTTGCGGATGTTAGAACCTATTGGAGCCCTGAAGCTGTAAAACGAGTAACTGGGATTCAATTGAAAGGATTGGCAAAAGAGGGAATCATCCATATGATTAATTCAGGAGCCGCAGCCTTGGATGGTACTGGCCAACAGATAATTAACGGAAAAAATGGAATAAAACCATTTTGGGATATTACCGAAGAGGAAGTTGAAAAATGTTTGGAAGCGACGCGATGGGGACCTGCAGTTTTAGAATATTTTCGTGGGGGCGGCTACTCATCCAATTTCTTAACAGTCGGTGACATGCCAGTCACTGCTTCGAGAATTAATTTGGTCCATGGGCTGGGTCCTGTATTACAAATTGCTGAAGGATTTGCAGTTAGTATTCCCGAAGAAGTTCACAAAAAATTAGACGAAAGGACAAATCCTACATGGCCGAGCACTTGGTTTAGCCCCAGGTTAACCGGAAGAGGGGCTTTCACAAGTGTTTATTCGGTAATGAACAGCTGGGGTGCGAATCATGCTGCCATTAGCTATGGGCACATTGGAGCGGATCTTATAACACTTGCCTCAATGCTTCGTATTCCCGTTAGTATGCATAACGTTCCCGAACGAAAGATATTCAGACCAAGCATTTGGAATGCTTTTGGAACGAATGATTTGGAGGGGGCTGATTATCGGGCGTGTGAAAAACTAGGACCCGTTTATGGAAGTAAGTGATCAAAAAAAGCGTGAAACATTTGAGCTATCTATTCTAGAATAATTATGATTTATAAAGATAAAAAATCAAAAGATTCCTCATGAAAAGTTCAACACAAAAGGCTCTCACTCCTACAGAAATTAGAAAGCATAAAGACGAAATCATTGCCCGATTAATGGTTTCCGCGAAAAGAGCAAAAGATACTGGTGGTAGACCATTTGTTTTTCACTTTCTTACAACTTTAAGATGTAACGCTAATTGCGAAACATGTCTCTGGAAAGACAATGAAGTCACGGGCGAATTAACCTTTGAAGAAATCAAGCGTCTTTATTTAGAGGCAAAAGAGGAAGGATTTGTAATGACCATCCTTTGGGGAGGAGAACCCACGCTCCGCAAAGATATAACTGATATCATTAAATTCATAAGGTATGAGGCAAATTTCGCGTTTATCGGGTTTGTATCCAATGGATTTCTTCTTCCGAAACGAATCCATGAGTTTGGAAATGATATTGACCTTATACTCATGAGCTTAGATTCACCAGTGGCAGAAGAACAAGATAAAATACGAGGAATAAAAGGGCTATTTGATAGAATAATGGAATCCGTACAAATCATAAAAAAAGATTTTCCACTCATCTCATTACAATTTAGTTTTTCGATTAGTAAGTACAACATTCATCGTGTCGATGAGATGATCGCACTTGCAGATAAACTGCAGGTGCCCGTCGCTTTTAACGTAATAAACACCTTACGCCATTATTCAACGGGAACGGTTGATGAAAAAGGAGACCTTTCTGTTACAGCAGAAGAAATTAGTGAGGCGTTTTCAAAAATTTTAGACGCTAAAAGAAATGGCTCCAAGATACTAAATTCAGAACTGTATCTCAAACATTTTATTGACGGAAAGAAAAAATATCGGTGTCACGCAAAGAAAGTGTTTATGTATGTAGATTCCATGGGAAATGTCGAGGATTGCCTACAATTAGACAAGCCCATAGCTAACTTACGTGAGAAGTCTGTCAAAGAGGCTTTAAACGTGCCAAGATTCAAAGAATTTCTCAAAGAAACTGAAAACTGTTGCACATGTAATTCGCCTACAATGATTGATTGCAGTTATATTTGGGAAGACTTCAGTTTATTAAAAAAATCTGGCGGCATATCGTTTGGATAACTCCCTGATGAGTTCATAATGAAAGATAAATATGATGTGATTGTTGTTGGAGCAGGTCCAGCGGGGCTAGCAGCTGGAATTTCTGCCAAGAGCAATTCTGACATGAACATTTTGATACTCGAAAAACAAGTAAGACCTGGGAATAGAAGTAGAGGAGAAACTTTAAAGTCGGATCCATTTCTAGAGAAGAACTTATTTGATCCTGGATTTCTTAAGAAGATAACCGTGAATAAGACAAATAAATATCGATTCTATAGTCCTTCTGCTAAACATTATATAGAAATAGAAGCTTTTCAAGAGCGACACATGATAAATTGGCATGAATTAATAAATGCATTGGTAAATAAGGCCATAAAAAACGATATAGAAATTCAAGTGAACCATCTAGTCAAAGAACTCGTATTTAAAGATGAAATCTATCAAGGAGTGAAAGCATTTAATGGTTTTAAGGAATTTGATGTTAAATCGGACCTTATAATTCTTGCTGATGGAAGTGAGAACTCTTTGATAAACAATTATGGTTTTCAAACCCCAAAAGAAAACCATCTCATCTTGAAAGTCATTGCAGAAAATGTGAATTTCAAAGAAAATATTATTGAATTGTTTTTTTCTACAGATGAAAACATGCCACCAGGAATCTTGGCAATTTTCCCCCGGTCGGCAACTTCTGCAGAAGCGAATTATGTACAATTTGCCAGTTCGAATGCCAAAGATCTCAGATTTTGGTGGGATAAAATCTGTTCTGATATGCCAATTTTTTCGGATCGCTTTAAAAATTCAAGTCAAGTTCATTTTGACATTGCCTATTTACCGTTTGGGGGTCCTACATTAAATGTCTTGGTCCCTAAACCCAGAATTTTTTTGGCAGGAGATAATGCAGGCCATGTTCCAGCCACAAGCGGTGCAGGACTCGTTCCTTCAATGAAAATGGCTTTTGAGATTGGTAAGATAGTTTCTGAAATTTATGATTCTCAAGAAATTGATGAAGCATTTACTCCAGATTCTATAAAACAAATTATTAGAAGACTGCGTAAAACAGCAATTTATCGGGATTTGAAAGAAAAAGCTCGGGTAGCAGTTGATATTAGAAAAGCCTTTTTTAGAACTTTAATCACCCCAGAAAAAATTGATGCGCAATGGGAAGGGTTTATTGCTCCAATCTTAAAAAACGCAGTAGAATTCTTTTAAAATCAACCTCACAATTATCTCATTATTTCTGCCTTAATATCACAGCCATTCTCTTTATATATTGCTGAGAGTTTTATGTCACCTATTCGTCCGAAAGTTTGAAAAGCTGGAATACAATTTAATTTGCAAAAAGCGTCACTCTGGATTTGATGTTGTACCTTATAATTTTTAATTCCTCGTCTAAACAAATCCTTGCTCAGACATTGATTAATATGAATCGTTGCGACATTTTCTCCATGATCCACTCCAGTAATACATTTTATTGGAATCATAAATTGAACATTTTTTATGAGCTGAGTAATGAATATATCAAAAAATTTCCGCGTACTTAACGTCTTGAGTACTTTTGATCCAATTTTAACTCCTTTTCCTACCTTTTTTTCATACATCATTTCATTCTTCATAAAATAATACTTCTTAACGAGATCCTCCCCTTCGGTTTCAAGTAAAAATTTCATGAGAAGAATATGGATATCCATCAAGGTTTCTAAAGTTTTTTTATATTTGCGCTTATCGCTCCATTCTTTTTCCATAATCAGCCCTCTATTTTTAATATGAAAAGTATTATTTTTTGCCCTAGCTTTTAGAGGTTGGTAAATCAGGTACGATATTCTCCTTCCAATCTTCGACAACAGGCCAATTCCACCACTCAGGAGGGATCTTTGAGTATTTGCCATATTTTTTGATACCCTTTTTAAACGCCTTAATGTTCTCTTTAGGGACTTGGATATGATGGGGCTGCGGATAGTAGTAGGCCCCAAAACCACCTTCAGACGTTCCAAGGTTCCGTACCATGTGCCACACTTCTCGAGTAACCTCCTCAGGAGGATTTTTTATGTAGATAGACTGAATATTCACACAACCCCAGAACATTAGTTTTCCCCGGAACGGCTGTAGGTCGGGATATCCGGTCATTCGTGGACTATCCAATTCGAGTGCATCAAGCCCCCATTCCATGAACAGCGGAATTATCTTGTCAATCTTTCCACAACAATGATGGTGAAACTCGCCACCTAAATCGTGGATTGTATCCGTGAGTCGCTGATAATGGGGACCATAAAACTCTCTAAACATTTCAGGGCTCATAAAAGGTCGATATTGCGTACCAAGATCCTCGTACATTAAAACTCCATTTGGATTAATGTCTAATTTTCCAAACATCTTCAGTTGCTTTACATAAATATCAGTTATTTGCTCAAGAAGGTATTTAACTTTGTCAGGATTTCGTTTTAAATCGATGAGGAAGGTGTTGAAACCACGCATGTTAGAAGCAACGGTCAAAGGTCCCCAAGTTGGTAGTATAATCCGATATCTTTCTTTTCCGAACTCTTTACTAGAATCACGTGCCAAATTATAGCGTTCTTTATTCTCTGGATTTAAAAAATAACGATCAATATACACATCTAAATTTGACCATTCGGGGAGGGAAGGTCTCCCAGGGTGCCCCATCGAAAGACGGTCACCTCTTAGAGACCAAATACAGCCCCATTCGTCTATTTCTTCATGGGGTTGGTTCTTCCAATCTTTGTATTTTGGATCCTTAGCCCAATCCGGCTTTTTCCATTTATATCCAGGTACGTTTTTTATTGAAGAGTGAGGAAAAAGACCTATCTCATCATCTCGATGCCCAGGTTGCCAGGAATTTGGTGGAGTAATTGGCATCGGAAAGACATCGCTTTGAAACACTATTGTATCAAGAGTTGTAAAATCCATAACAGGTATTTGGTCAGGATTTTCGAATTTTAATGCGCTGCGTACTCGGTCAAAAGAATTCATTTAAAATTCATGCTCCTAAAATGATAAAATGTTTATTTTTTGAATCCTTGATACAATACGATAGAATAGAATTAATATCATATATAAGTTGTTGCCAGATGTAATTCAAAAGGACCTGAAATAAGGTCAGGGGGAAAAGCCAGATGAAGAGGACCTAAAACCACGTAATTCAAAGGAACTTGATATAAATGAAATAATATAGTCTGATTCGTGTAATTATCATAAGTTTGAGTTATGGTAGAGCCTGACGGAATATAGCCAAGTTTTTCATCAACAAACCAGTTAGAGCAAACTTTTGTCCAGTTATCTATTAAGCTGGTCGAACAAAAGAGATCATATGAAGATCCGTACCAAATTCCGAGGATCATATACCAAGTGCTGTTATAGTAAAACATTGCGGAGTTTTCTAGATCTTCATCGGTTATTGAACCGCTATAAGTCCAATTCAACCCAAGCGAAGAGGAAGTAGCAATATGGACCCCGTGCTTAGCGGTGGAGTAGTATAGAACATATTCACCCGGATTATTTTCGATGATGTAGGGATCCCATCCAGCAGAGGGATGTGCGATAGGAGTATTATTGATATTTAAATAACCTAAATCTGTGAATGAGGAGGGATCTGACAAATTATCACCTATCAACATACCCATAAGAGCGAAGTTGATATCACCTACATACACGTTAAACCAATCAGAATAGTAGATTAAAAAGGAACCATTGTCTAATGCGATTCCGTATGGTGCAATCTTACCCAAATAGTTGTTCAATACACTTATAAAGGTGAAATTTAAGAAATCTGCCGTTTTAAAAATAGCGGTGCCAAAATTGGAGGTGGTGATTAAATAATAGAAGCCTTGACTATCTTGATAGAGTGAAAAATTGGAATAACGAATGTATTCGGGATCTTTTATCTGGTTTCCCCCAATTATATCATTTGGAATCACTCGTCCATGGTATTCCCAATCACACTGTTGGGATATGCAGCAGGGTTTGGCGAATAAGGGGAGTAAAAAGACTGATAGAATGACAAATAAAAGGGCGATATTAGTACCAACGAATTTTAATAATTTTACCATATTCATTGTATCAAATCTTTAAATTACATTTAGATATTAGGTAACGGCGGTACAATATCATCTTGCCATTCGCTAGATACGGGTACACCCCACCATTCGGGAGGAATCTTAGAATAATTCCCATACATCTTAATTCCTTGGGAAAAAGCCTTGATATTTTCCATCGGTACCTGAATATCCTTGTATTGCGAATAAAAATATGCCCCTACACCCCCCTCAGGAGTGCCCAGATTCCGAACCATATGCCATACCTCCCGCGCAACATCGTCAGGAGGACAATTTACATAAATCGACTGAATATTGACACAGCCCCAGAACATGATTTTACCACGAAACGGTTTCAAGGCAGGATATCCAGTCATCCGGGGACTGTCAAACTCAAAAGCATCGAGTCCCCAATCAATTAATAGTGGGATTAAATCGTCAATCTTTCCACAACAGTGTTGATGATACTCACCACCGAAATCATGGGCCGCATTGATAATTCGTCTGTATGACGGTTCTAATAATTCTTGAAAGAGCTTTGGACTCATGAAAGGACGTTGTTGAGTTCCAAGATCCTCAGCCATGAAAACCCCATGCGGCTTGACACCAAATTTTACATAATTTTTAATATGCTGCACCAGGAAATCAGTTATTCGCTCAAGAAGATTTTTAACCTCTTGAGGATGTCTTCGTAAATCGATTAGGAAATTTGAAAACCCCCTCATTCGATGAGCAATCGTGAAAGGGCCAGACCCAATGGATATGAGGCGATATTTTCTACGCCCGAATATCTTACTTAATCGCAAGCCCAGTTTGTATCGACTTTTATCATCCGGATCAAGGATGTATTTACCAATATATTCATCTAATTTGGACCATTCTGGAAGGGAAGGGCGTCCAGGGTGTCCCATTGTTTTTCGTTCGCCAGTTTGCTTCCAGATGCAGCCCCATTCATCAATCTCTTCCCGTTCTTGGTTCTTCCAATTTTCATACTCTGGTTCCTTGACCCATTCTGGTTCCTTCCATTTCCATCCTAAAGGTAAGTCAAAGTGTGGAAATAATCCCACCTCATCTTCAGCCCAACCCGGCTGCCAGGATTTGGGGGGCATCACATTCAACGGATATATATCATTCTTGAAGAGAATTTTTAATAATCCCATTAAATTAAAAACTGGAATTCGATCGGGCTTGTTAAAGTGAAGAGCGGCGCGGACACGGTCAAGGGGTTTCATTAGAATCCTATCCTTTTTAATATGTTTTAAAACTTTAGAAAATTTTGGGCTTTTTTGTTGACAAAAATGGATTTCCCTCGATGAAAAGTTGCTAGAACTTGAATTTCAGCAAGTCTTTCAGGTGCCACCGCCTCAGGATTTATTTCTAGGATAACAAAATCTGCTAACCTCCCTTTTTCGAGGCTCCCTTTGATGGTTTCTTGACCAAGAGCAAAAGCAGCATTATAAGTAAACATTTTAAGAGCCTCCATTACAGTAATTGCTTGTTCTGGAACGAGACCCATTCGTGTGACGCATGCTTGGATTGCTGCCAACACATTGACTGACTCAATAGGCGCGTCGGAAGCGCCGGCAAGTATAATGCCAGCATCAATTATGGATCTGAAGGGGTAGGTATATTTAAGCCTCTTGGATCCTAATCGCTTTTTCAACCACGTATATTCACTATTAATGAATGCTGGTTGGCAGACCATGATGATTCCATATTTAGAAGCATCTTTGAGAATATCATCCCGGAGCTGAGAAGCATGCTCAATCCGGCAGCGGGGAGATCCAAGAGACGGTTTCCCAATAATTTCTTTAAACACATCAACAACGATTCTATTTGCCTTATCGCCAATAGCATGACAGATAATTTGAAATCCAAGGTCATAAGCTTCTTTAAATTGTTGAACCATTTCCTCTTTTTTTACTACCATAAAGCCTTTTGCACCCGTAGGCGAATCCGCAAACGGTTCAAACATACAAGCAGTAGAGGCTCCAAAGGAACCATCGGCGTAGGTTTTCATTCCCGCTACGACAAACTTGTTTTGACCCGCGTCAATCTTTGCAATCTTCTTTTTAATGCGTTTGATTACCTTAGGGCGATCTGTCGAAATATAAAAGACATAATCCTGCTGAATCAGTCCCTCTTTAATGAAACTTTCTAATAAGGGTAAGACCACAGCTCCCGCTTCGCCTTCGATGCCCACGCTACCGTGTTGGACAATTACACCGCAGGTGGTAATTCCGAATGAAGCTAATTCTCTTGAGGTTTCTATGCCTGCTTTCTTCATTGTGTCAGATTCTGGAATAGGTATGGCATCTAGAACAAAACTAGCTGCTTTCTCAGTAAAAATACCTGTGGGATTACCTTGGGAGTCTACACGAATTTCTCCTGAATCTGGAGTCATTTCTTTAACGTTTGATTTGTTTATTCCAATTTCCTTTAAGAAAACAGAATTTACAGAGCAAATGTGGCCATCATGACGAAATATGAATACCGGTCTGTTCGGACACATTTTATCGAGGGCAAATCTATCTGGAAAAATCTGTTCTTCGGGATTAGTAAAGATATCTTCCATTAAATCGAGGCCTACTATGTACTCTCCAGGTTGTTTTGTTTTATCTGTGTGTTCCAGTATCGCTTGTAAATCGGCATAACTCCTGACACCCGATAAATCTAGCTGCGTTTTTTTGTAGACATAAAATCCAGGATGCATATGGGCATCAATGAATCCCGGAACAACACAAGTACCTTCCAAATTGACTTCTTGCACGTTTATTTTTTCATTAGATTTCTGAATGAATGTATTTATTTCAGCCCTTACCGTCTTTTCGGATCCAATGGAGAGAATTTTACCTGAATGAACTGCCATCGCGTCTGCTTTGGAATTTATTTGATCTAGAGTCAGTATGACACAATTAAAATAAAAAGTGAGGGGAAGGGTATCCATGTTAGTCGCTCTTAATTGAAAATCGTCTCTAGGGTATGATGATCAAACCCATAAAATCTAAAATGATGAATACGAGGGCAGCAGCCTCAAGGGCAATATAGAGCAGCCTTTTCTTGGAAGGGAGTTTGCGACCTGTATCTGAATCCAAGTAAGCATAAATAACGATAATGAGCCAAGTAACTCCCAAAAATGCGATAGGGGCAATAATAGCGAGTTCTGTAATAGCAGCAGTTGCTTTGAGATATGCATAACCCAGTAATGCGAAGGTAGAGATGTATAATGTGAAAGCTAAGCCAAAAGAGTACTCTGCGAAATGTACCCATTTATCTATCACTTCAGGGGGGGAGCCCTTCTTCTGCTCATAAGCGACTTTTTCATTAACAGTAGTGGCATTAACAAATAAAATTAAAGCGATCATAAGTAGATTGGTTGAAATAACCATTCCACCACCAATGGGTTCGAATTGCCACATGAGTGCCAAAATTGTTATTGTAACACCGATCATTGCACTGGAAATTAATGACCAGCTCTTCGTGGGATGTTCTTCATGATTTTCGGACATTGTGATCCTCCTCATTAAGGATAATATATTATTTTTTATGAGCTTTTTATGGCTTCTGGTGGGTTTGTGAGTATTCGAATTAATGAGGAGAGAAATGTTCGGGAATAATTAAAGTGAAAATGACAAATTGCAGGGTAAGCGTCAGCAATAGAGTCCATTCCCAAAACGGAAATCCCAACGACCAAGGGAGGATTTCTAAACTCATAATGCCAAGTATTAAAACTAAGCCAAAAAGTACCGTAATAAGAAAGAGGATTACGACAATTTCAACGTGGCGGTATCTAACAGCTTTCAACCATGCTTCTTTTATCATTGCAATCCAATAACAGATGCAGCCAACAACAAGTCCCACAAAAGATAATAATGCAGCTATTATGTGAAATACATACAGTTCCGGGAGGCTGGGAAATGAACCCAGTAAAAACATCCCAATAGCAGAAATAATATTAGAAATTGTACCTATCTTCGTTATATTTCCATGAAGATGTAACAGGCGTTTATGGAGGTAAATGAATATTGAAGGTAACATGATAGCCAGAAACCAAAACGCAATGGAGAAGAAGATCCACCCAGACGGATTCTTCAGAGGGTCCCCCAAATTACTGACAACATCATTTATTAAGTTATAGGGTGATGGGTATAAAATTAAGGCGATTAACATAAATCCGCCAAAAATACCGAAAATAAGAGGGAGTAATCTAGTTTTCATAAAGTTTCTTGATAAATTCCTATTATAAAAGCTAAAGATCTTTTTGAAGTCCATTGCCCCTGACACATCTTATAGGAAAATAACTATTAAAATTACGATGATAATCAGTACTAGTAAGGGAGCTAATATCATCATTAAATTTCGTTTTAAACATTGAGTACAAAGGATTTTTCCGCCCAAAGAGGTTTGATGCTCCTCACAAATCGCTGCACCACACGTAGCACATGTGATTTTCGAGGGGTTTGAGCAGGATTTACATTCACTCATAATAATTTTCTCTTCCAACTTCTGTTATGAACTGGAGCTTTATCTCAAATAAAAACTTATGACTAATAATTAGGGACATTTAAGAAAGGAACTTAGAGGGATTTTCCAATTCTTATAGTTGGACCCATAGCGTACTTCTCGAGGGCGTTCTCATCGAGCTTCACTCCCCAGCCAGGACCGGTAGGTACCTTTGCAACACCTTTATTATAATTCAGAGAAGTGACGATCAGATCATCTTCCATCATAACTTGACCAAATAATTCCGGTGCATGACCAAGAGACTTGAATTTCGCAGCAGCTAAATGAATATGCATCGCAGAAGCGATTCCCAGAGGTTGATTATGAATTACAGTTCCAATACCGCACTTCACAGCATAATCAATTGCCTTGAGAGCGTTCGTGACACCCCCGGGCCGTTCAGAGTTAACCCCTAATACTCCCACAGCCTTTAGTTTAACTAGTGTATAAAAATCTTGTAGCGAGAAAAATCCCTCATGCATCATTAAAGGCGTATTTACTCGTTTC
>JAEOSY010000154.1 GCA_016840125.1 Candidatus Helarchaeota archaeon
GATATCCTTTGCCGGCATGCCGGGAACTGATGTTGATCCAATGTGATGAATAAGGCATGTATCAGGAATGTATTTTCGAAGAAACCGGGCGATGCGATTAAAACGAGCCGGCCATTCTGTATTATATGGAGTAATGAATTTCATTTCAATATATTTTTTCAATGGTTTTCATTATGTTAAAAAAACATATAAAAAGGACATCATAGGAAAATCCTTTTTTAGTCATAGTGGAATATTAAGGGAATTATTGTTTATTGTCAATAGAATATTAGAAAAAAGAGGGGCCAGGCGAGAAAAAAAACAGCACGTTGTGGAAAAACCATCTGGTGAAAAAAATCGGCCAATTTTTTGTTGACATAAAGGGCAAATGGCTATATATTGTTAAGGTGAGGAGCAAAAAATGAATCTTAGAGTTATTCTTGAACCCAGTGACGGGGTGGGTATACAGTGTATGTTTCCTCGTCTCCAAGTTGTATCAGTGAAGGGGACATTCGCGAACAAGCCCTGGCGAATATTCGTGAAGCCATTGAGCTTTACCTGAAACCGATAGATGATGGTATTCACTACGCAATGACAAATAAACCTCCTCCCAAATTGTATAAATATCAGGCGTATAAGGTACAAACTCTCGACAATCTTAAACGCCGTTGCTTATGGTTCTCGAAACCTGTAAAATTCAACGACCCATTCGACTGTGCAATTAGCTTCGAGATAAAGGGAATAACTCAGGACGACTGGCAGGTTATCTTCGACTGGGCTAAGGCTGAAACGAATGAATTCGCAAAAGTAACTTTCGAAGCGAAATACAATCAAAATGGACAGCCCAATGACAGATTCAAGAACCATATTATAAAGATATCCAAGGATCTCCTTGAAAAGCAGAAAGAAATTATGTTCTACACTCGAGGGCTTGCTTGTTTCTCAGAGAAGGTGGACGACATTCTAATGTGGGGACACTATGCCGACGGCCACCACGGCTTCTGTCTCGAGTTTGATACTAGCTATGAACCATTCCTGAAAGCATTTCCTGTCACTTACTCGGATACCTTTCCGACTCTAAATCCCGTAGATATACTTGTCAGGAGGATGTACATACATCTTTTGAAAAACTCGACCACGAAGGCAAGCGAATGGTCGTATGAAAAAGAATGGCGTATCTTTCACGAAGAGGGAGACAAGGAGTACTTCGTTGATGTTAAGGCATTGACCGGGATTTACTTTGGTTGCCGCATGCCCAAAGTGCACAAGGAAGTGATAGCTCTGGTTCTCCGTGGCTCTCCAACACAACTATATGAGATGAAGCGATCCGAGGAAGAATTCAAGGTTAGCTTCGAGGCGGTCGAATATATGCCATACGATTACAGTAAAAAGCAAAAAGGCATCTAACAATTTACTAACCGGCTTTATAATTTTTCTAGCTTGGAGATTTTAATTATTATGCCCGGACCTCGACGATAGCTGTTAATGCTGCAAAACCGCCCGCCCGGGCGGCGTAGTTTTACCATCGGCACGATCACAGTTTTTGGTTACTATTACTTCGCTTAGCTATTTTCTTACTCTTCTTTAAGCTAAGAATAGTGGTAATCCCGAAAAAGATTGTAAAAACAACACCAGCTATAGCCAGTGGCACAGACCATCTATTTGTTGCTTCCATCTTTAAATACATCTGGTTCCTTGTTGATATTACGGTGCTAAGTTCTGCTAGATAAAAATCTGTTGTCTGTTGGTCATTATTCTTAATTGAACTTTTTAAACTTATTAATATCCTTCGCTCTTCTTCCGGAGCAGAAACAAAAGGGCTTTCTTTTTGTTCTTCCAGAATCATTGTTTTTACTTGCTCATAAAGAGGGGTAATCTCTTTCAAGTTTCCTTGCCCTTTCTTATCTTTAGAATCAGGTGTTATATGCCTTAAGTAATCTTCGAGTAGGTATACAAGAGGATAATCTTCATTAATATCAAGCTCCCTTTGGATGGAATTCCGCAATGAGATCAAGTCTTGTTTATCTTTTACGAGTCCCAGAGTAAATCTAATATTAGCACCTTCGTTGAATTTAGTAATGAGTGTCTTTATTTCCGCTCTTCCATGGGATTTATCAGGTTCAATTATACCGCTTTTATCCACAAGATACATACCAAACACAGCAAAAGTTACAATTATAAAAGCAAAGACAAGACCTACAATATCCTCTATAGATGCAAGGAACCATGGCCAAAATTTGAACTTAGGTATATTCTCATGCTTACTATTTTCTAATTTATAAGAAGGCTTCTTCTCTGTTTCTTTGACAGTGCTCTTTTCTGACAAAAAAAAAGGGCCAGGCAAGAAAAGAATCATTTTTGTTAGACATTTAATTGAACTATAATGTAAATGTACTCAATCTCAACATCATTTTACGAAATTTTAACAGTGGGATCACAATCCGAGGAGCGGTGTATCGAATAGGTTTCCTCTTTATACATGAGATCAAGTGTTGGGCAGCCTTATCTACTCCCATTATAAACGGTTTCACACCACCTTTTGCCATTTTAGTATCTACAAATCCAAACCTTACATTGGATATGTAAACTTCCTTAGGTCTCAGTGCAAGGATGAAATACGGGACAGGCGAGAAGAGGATACTTAATTCTATTTTTTTAAGATTATAATAATTTTACATCCCCAATTAGTTCAATACTGTTTCCATTGTAAGCTATTGCTGATCCATCTGGTATTGTATATACTTTTTTTTCCTTTTGAGTAATTCTTTAAAACACCTTCCTTTTTTGAATATCGTTGATAATGTGGAATCACCTCAAAAGGAAATAGTCCTAATCCCTCTGAGTCGCGCCCCTTCATTTTTGGATATAAAATCTTATATAGTTCAAAATTTTTTGATAAAACCAGGCTGCTTCCACTCGTTGTTATAATTAATGCCTTAGCAGTAAGAAAGAATTCACTATAACCTGACCGATTCATCTTCTCTTTAATACGAAAAGGATTTCCACCATGATTCATAATTACATCATAGGATGATAACTCTTCTGAATTGATTCCCTTAGTAAGGTCAATAAAATCCACATTAGGAAAGCCATATTCTTTTACTTTCTCACAGTATTTTCTAGCATTCTCTGTGAATCCCACATAAAGAATTTGTAGGTTTTTACCTAATTTCTTTATGTGTTGGGCAATTAATTCATTGTTTTTTTGAGGGAAGCTACTCGTTATTAAGAGATTCATGAATACTACTTCCATTGGCGAATTTTTTAAATGAATCATGAGGCTTAAAAGGGTTTACTAAAACTTCGGGATTTTCCCCGATAAACACTATAGACACTATAGGAAAATCCTTTTTAATCATATTGAAATTATGAAGGAATTATTGTTCATTGTCAATAGATTAACGAAAAATATTTAGGTTATGGAATTATCCAGCGACTCCTCACTCCAAAGATGGAGGTTTATTATCCGGAGGCGTCAGTTGGCTTCGTTTCAAATTTATCTTATAAAGGACTTTTGCGTCTTCCTGGATCAGCCGGAAGGTGACAACAGGATCGGGGATGGTTGCGTTTATGGTAAATTCACCAAAGGCGTAAGGTCCACCAAAACCAAACAACTGCGTCTTCCATCCGGGTTTGTTAATTGGAGGGCCAGAGTATTTGTAAGCGGGTAGACCGCCCAGGCTTGCGACCTCAAACTCGTAGAAATTGAATCCTGACGAACGGGGAATACGAAATC
>JAEOSY010000155.1 GCA_016840125.1 Candidatus Helarchaeota archaeon
AAATTATCGAAACCATTATCCGTGTTCCTTTAATGCAGGGTTTTCCGTGGCATATCTCGGGATCTATTTCAATTCGGTCCTCAATTATCATTTTTTTTATTCACATCGTTTTATACCAGAAAATAAAATTCTAGTGTCTAAATTAAATCTATTCCTAAATTTATACCTGGTTCATATCATCAAAACTCTGTGAAATGAAATCCAAATTAAGTCATAAACGTGGATTTCATGAAATTACTTCAAAATTAGGTAACTTAGAATTTGATGGAGAATCATTCTTTCGCTACATATAACAAAAAAGAGTGAATAAAAAGAATTGAGAGCGTAAGATCTCTTCAATCCCATCTATGCAATAGAGTGTGGGGTAAATTAATAGCGTCGTCTGGTAGGTTTATTTGAAAAGCTCGATTTCCAACCGCCGCGTTTATGCTGACTAAAGTTGGGTTGGTCATTATATCGTGGTCTGCCGCCAAATCGGGACCGGTTCCGCTCTGGTTGTTCATAAACTTGATCAGAAAGGTTATTGTCTTCATTGATTTCTTCGATACCATTACCTTCGACTTCTTCGAAGCTGCCATATTTTCCAACATTGAGCCTTAGGGAGCCCTTAAATATGGTTGTATAAACATTCGTCATTTGATATAAGTGATCTGTTTCAATTTTATCGATATCATCGTTCCAAAGAGTTAATAGTATACATCCAGTTCCATCTCCTACTAAGGCTTCGGTGACTCGGAGATTTTCCCCTGTTTTTCGTGAAACTATATCTCTTACATCTTCTATTGTACCACACTTTATTTTCAAGTTGATACTTCTCAGACCTGGTTTTAGATCTTCAATTTCTTTATTTTCTTCAGTTTGACTCATAATATCATATCTCTTATAGAGTTATTTAGAAATAGAAAAAACGAACAGTCTGTAACTCATTCCATTCTTTTTCAAAACTAGAAAAAACAACAAGTGCTTATCTTAAGCTCTAAAAATTTTCTATCTATACAAAAAGGTAGGATTCCTGCTATAAAAAGACTATGTGCTTCTTAGGAAAGGGGGTCTAAAAAAGTTTGAAATTTAATATCAAATATAAATACGTTCTGCAATTGTATTTTTTATATCATCTATTAAATCCGCCTTCTTAATGTTTGGCCATCTAGAAGGAAAGGTTAATTTTTCAAACTGTTCAATTGCGATTAAAAATGCTTTAAAATTGGTTAATTCCCTATCTTTTGATAACAAATCTTCTAGTATTTGAAATAACTTCTGGTATGCTCTTCCCCCTTCCCAAAATTTTTTATTTTACTAAATATTAAGATTGAAGGGAATAAAAATGGATTTGGCTTTGAATTCCAAATTAAAAAAAGGTATGAACTTATTTTTTTATATTAATTTTCATTGATGGGGTTGTGGCAACAGTATTTTACCGATTTTTTTTTTGTTAATGATATAGGTTTTGTAGGTAGTATTTTATTAATAATAGCAGCCCTTATTGGGTTAATTATCTCAATTTTAGATAAATTACCGATCTTCAAGGAAGTTCCGTCTGCGCGGCGATTTCTATTCTTGATGCTCAGGTGGTACACTTTAGCCATATTACACACTCTTGGACAAATTTTTAATCTAACATTTCCAATGCATTTTATATCGGTTTTAGCATGGATTTTGGCGGGATTCTGTACCTATTTTTTCTATGTCATCAAGTATACAAAAACATCGTAAATGATTTTTTAAAACCGACTTATTATTGTGATTTAATCACTCAGTTCCACAGCTGGAGGGCTTCGTATGGAGCGGTTAATCTTTTTCTCCTTCTTTCTTTTTGGAGATTAAAATCTCATAACTTCTCTTTTTGACATCTGAGTTATCAAAAAATATAGTGGGTGGTGTCCCTGCAAAAGGAAATATAGGGAGGAGGGGGGGTGGGGGTTGAAAACAGAGAAGGGACACCACCTTTCACTATAAATGAAGCCCTTTACTTACTTCCGAGAATCACCTCAGTTTCCCCAAACGAATATAAGAGATAACGAAGTGTATCATTGTTACAATATAAAAATTTTTGGATTGAGTGAATAGACCATTATAGGAAAGAAAATGATATTTCCATTGATAAAAAAGCAGTAAAAGCCACTAGAAATAAGAATTCAAATGAAGAGGATTGATTACTGGAATGAGCGATTGGAAAATACTTGGACAAACGGTAGAAGAGTTTGTAATTAGGTGGAATGCGGTTACATTCGAGCTAGGGGGATTGCCGAACAAAATCGCTAGAAAGCTATCAGAAGTTTTAGTTAGCGAACTTAAAGAAACTCTTAACTCGAAGGGGTTGACGCTTACCAACTTTTTTGCCAATTTAACACGAGGGGGAAGTCTTTCAGCAAAAGATGCGGCAGAGGCAAGGACCGAACTGCAAATAAAAGAATTTTACCGATTTAATTTCTGGGGGACGAGTATTCCGTATACACTCCCAATCGTGTTGGATATGAGTCCTGAGATTAGTGGGAAAAATATACTTGATGTTGGTTGTGGTTTTGGACGGCTAAGCCTTCTGTGTGCTTTGAAAGGAGCAAACCACGTTACAGCTGTGGATCTCTCTGAGCCTTTAATTCAGTCTTTGGAACGTACTGTACATTCACTAAAAATATCTAACATAGAAACGCACTTGATGGATGCTGAAAACCTTAACTTTGAAAAATTCCAGTATGATATCATTTATTGTTGTGAAGTTATTGAACATCTCCCAAATCCCGTGAAAGCTCTACAAATAATGTATAAGCTTTTAAAACCTACTGGAAAGCTAATCCTTAGCACTCCCAACGTGCTAAACATTGTTGGGTTTAAATATAACCTTTTAAAACGCTTCCGTTATAATTGGATTTCACCTTATGGTGCGGGTCAACCAGAATTACATATGTTTACTCCAATGAGCCTAAGAGCCCTCCTTGCTCGTTGTGGGTTTAATATTTCAGTTATTCGCGGGGCAGAATTGTTGGATAATTTAGCTATCTTATATCCTGGCGCCATTGCAACAGGACTTATCCAATTTCTACCACTCCTATTTCCAGCTTTTCAGAAAATAAAAAATGGATTAGTGAGGCTTGCAAAAACTCGGTTTTTTTATCGGTTTGGTTTAGAAATGTTTGTCCTTGTGACTCATTCCAAAAGGATTTGAATTTTAGAAAGAATATTACCCTTTATTTTTTTGTTTTCTTTCTGAAAACCAATTCTGTACAATAAAATTCTTTAATGATTAAAGTGTGACAATGGTACAAATAGTTTTAAGATGGTGATGGAAGTTGAGTTTTCCTGAGGATGAATTAACCCAGTACCTTATGGAATGTGATCTAACTCGAAACGATGCGATGGTTTATCTTTGGCTTTCTAAACATAAGATGGCTAACCCTAGTGAAATTGCCGTTGGAACCGGGATCAAACGACCCCGTGTATATGATTCTTTGAAACGCCTAATAGAACGGGGATTTGTGGTACAAGAAATGAAACAAAAAAGACCACAATATAGAGCAACGAACGCCCGTGTAGTAATAAGGGAATTAGAGAATCAAATTGAATCAAAAAAGGAAGCTATGGAAACAATAGATAAATTTATGCTTCAACAACCGCTTGGTCCCACCGCAAAAGGAATCTTTTTCTATAATACAGATGAAGCATTAAGGTTGGAAATACAAGATGCATTGCAAAAATCAAGGGAGTCAATTTGCATCATGGCTGTGGCGCCTACATCTTTTGATGATGAATCAATTCTCCCTTCTGAGTTGTTAAGCAAGAAAAGTCAAAAGGGCCAGGAAATTAATTTGATCCTCAATATCAATGCAAAAAATTGGGAAACGTGCTTAAACCTTTCAGCTAAGAAAGTAAATGTATATCACTATCCACATCTAGAAAAAGTTTCTACACTAATACACCTCATTGATGGAAAAAGCCTTTGTATCAGTTACTTTTTATTGCATAAGGCTAAGATCATTCTCGATTATGGATTTATCTTCAGTGGGAAGCAGGATTTCATTATGGCATTCCGTTTCCTCTTTAAAGGCTTCATGAAAGATTCGATTTCCCTCCAAAGTCGAATGGAAAATCTAAAAAAATCAATAATTTTCCCCCAAGAAACACTCAAAGAGATCTATGGCTTAAAAGAATAATTTTGATAGAGTAACAGTTAGAACAAAGAGATTATAGGTGGGTTCTCTGATGAGTTTGATGGATTTTTTCATATTTTTTTCAGTTAGCTTGTGTGTAACAGCTAGCTTTATATGTGCAATCATCGTGTATCGTCGAAATTCGAATAGTAATATCCATAAATATTTCGCTATTTTTTTCGTTGGCCTTGCTGGATTCGTGGGATTCTATCTATTTTTGCAGGATCCGATTTTAAAAGATTTTAGTTACTTTTTTCAGATTTTATGTGCTAGTATTGCAGAAATGGGTCTCTTTTTCTTTTATTACTCACTAGCACATGAAGGGTACTTATCTAGAAAACTTGTGGTGCTTTGTTCAAGTATTTTTGCATTACCCCCTCTAATTATACCGATTTTTCATCCGTACTCATTCGTAGAAGAATCATATGGTTTCGAATTAAGCATTGATCCATGGTTTATGTTACTTGTAAGTATTGTCTATACGGTTTTCTTCTTCTATGCGATCGTTGGATTGTTATGGATTCGTCTGCATACTGAAAATCAACTTTTAAAGCGACGGTTAGAATTAACTTTTTTTGGCTTACTCCTCGCGATTCTATCTGCTTTAATAACATTCGATGCAATTCCAGTTTTCTTAAACATTCATTACTTGAAACCGATAGGTTATGGTCTTATTACTGTTGCGATTGTAATAATGGCTTACGCCTTCAAAGGGAATGTCACGAAAAAACAGGTTGATGATTCATGAGAATTGTGTGGTATGCTCCTGAAATAGGAAACTCAACAAGTGGAATTGTAAATCATAATAAGCTGTTTATTGAATACTTCCACAACCATCCCGAAGTTGAAGAACTCATCGCTGTGCGTTATCCTTTTCCTGAACAAGGTATTATGCCTCCACTAAAGGAAAATATCAACGGAATTGATTATTATACCCCGAGAATCTCTGTTCCCCATAAAGAAGCTTTCAACAGCATCATGCAAGAGGATTTGAGTACGAAAGAACGCCTAAAGGTGCGTCTATTCAAATTTGTTCTCTGGCTCAAACGCATTAAGCGGCTAGATCTTGAGATGATCAAAAAGTGGGGTATTATTGAATTCGGATTATTGGGGATGGCTTCCGTCCAAATGCCATTCCCGAATCCCATGCAACAACAGATTGGGAACCTGATTGCGAAATTTCAACCTGATATCATCCAATCTCATGTCGAAGTTATGTCGATTGCTGGGGGTGTGGCAAAAGAGGCAGCGAAAGCGCATATATCTTATCAAGTTATTGTTGAAGAAGAGAAAGACTTTTTACCTCCAGGATCTATTACCCGCGCTTTTTGGAAAAGGTCTGAAGATGCCCTGCAGTGGCTCATCGAAAATAAGGCGGTTGATACTTACATTGCCGCTTCTGAGTACGTTGAACGTCGCCTAAAAGAACGCGGAGTACCATCTAATCAAATCCAGATTATGAACTCTCCAATAGTTATCAAATATATGCAATCCATCCCAAAAGCTGAGGCTCGCAAAAAGCTCGGAATCCCCTCAAACAAACGAGTACTTCTCTCGGTAGGGCGTTTAGTTGAACGCAAACGTCATATAGATATCATTAGAATTTTAAAAAATCTTCCTGAGGATATTATTTTCTATCTCAAACGAAGTGTCTCCATCTCCGATGATCTATTTCCATCCGCTTTGAATAATCTAGTAAAAGAAATTAAGAAGCAAAAGTTAGATGATCGCGTTATTATCAATTCAGAGGTTCTTCCTTATGAAGACATGCATCTTGTTTATTCAGCCGCCGACATTCTTGTTCTACCCTTTCTTTACGAACCCTTCGGAATGTGTGCCGCTGAAGCTATGGCTGCTCAACGCCCCTTGGTAGTTTATAATAGTGGCTATCTTCCTAAATTTATTAATGAGAATGGGTTCATCGTAGAGCCCATGGATATTGAGGGGTTACAGGAAAAAGTGAAGATTCTTCTAGAGGATTCTACCTTAGCCGAGGAGATGGGTGCAAAAGGTCCCGATTTGGTAAAACAATTCGACATTCAAGTTGTCGGAGAAAAACTGCTCAACATTTATCGAGAATTTCTTTAAAAATCTATATACTGTAATTATTAGATAGAGATAATTACCATCTCTATAAGTTCTGTAACGTAGATACATTTTAATATTTAGTATGTAAATTATTATTAAATATTAAAACAATCTTCAAGCTTCTTTAAAAAACCCCCTCCATTCCATTGGAAAAAATTAGTAGCATGTTTAAATTCTGCAGCAAAAAAATTGAAGTAAAGCATGATTTCTGAAATAATTTTTAGCTTATTTAAACTTCCGATATCTAAATGAAATGCTCAAATAAATTTAAGAGTTTTTAATGGTTGATTTTATATGTTATATTTACTCAAAGATATCGAAGCGTTTATTGATAAAAAAATGAAAATTCTGGAAGAAAAACTTGCATTTAAAATTAATATTGAAATTTCAGCCCGCTTTCAACAACTCGAAAAACAAATCATAAAGACACTTAACCAACAAAATTTTAATGACAACACTAATTCTACTCTCGAATATATTCTAGAATCTATCATCGAATGTAAAATAGAACAACTAAGTCAAGAAGTTCATTCCTTAAAAAGTCAAGTTGAAAAAATTCTTTAACTTTTGTTATTCTTTAGATACACTCTTTCTACCAAAGTTATGCCTTTGAATTTTTCTATTCAATTTTCCCTTCTTTATAGTCAGTTTCATCCAAAAAGTAATTTATTCTCATCAAATTTCTTGAGTACAATGGTAAAAAATATTACTAAAATCTATCTTGCGTAACAATGATACATTTTTATATTAAAAATAATAAATAATTAGGGTGGGAGATCCATCCCTACTTGCGTTTTAATACCACTTGAACCCGAACAGGAGGAAGGCGCAAGCGCATCATTGGATTCTCCCGCCCCACTCTTTCTCTTGATTCTTATTTTTGACCTTCACACATGCATCTAATATGGTTTCCAATGAGTTATTGATTACAGATCGTCCTCTTAATTGATTGATTGGGTTATTAATTTCATGAAGTTACCTTCTTTGTTTTTAATGATGGTTACATTATCATAAGGAAACCATAAATAAAAGAGACACGAATAGTGATATTGATACGGAATGCAGATTTTATTAAGCACTTTAAAAGATGGGGAAAATTATGCGAAAAGATAAAACTCAAAATGCAGATCACTCGCGTAAAGGCAGGATCAAGAAAATTATCCTTCTAATCCTTGTGGTTTCGCCTTTACCTTTATTCTATGGCATTTATCTGAACGTATTTAAAAGCACACCGGTAGCTCAGACCGCATGGGTTTCATGGTATGATAATCCACAAAATGAGGTATATATTGGGTGGGAAACCGCGGAGAATACAACGGGCACGGTAAAATATGGTCTTCAGCGTGATAATTTAACAAATACAACCATGGAGTCCAGCGCTGTGAAATTTCATACGGTGAATTTGACAGGGTTGACCCCGAACACTAAATATTATTATGAGATTGAGATCGGTGGCGAAATTTATGCGAGCGGGGAATTCCAGACCGCGCCCTCAACGAACATTCCCTTCAGATTTGGCCTTATAGCAGATACGCAGCAAAAGTTTGGACCTGGATGGCACGGCCACACAGCGAGGATTTTAGACTCCAAAGACTATAGTTTCTTGGGAGTGATTGGCGATTTTATCGAGGATGGCGAAAAATATGAATGGAACGATTTCTTCACCAAGGCAAGTGCCTATCTCGATACCATTCCGCTTATTCCTGTAAGGGGAAATCATGATAAGCCGCGGGATTTGGACGGTGATGGGAAAGATGAGTATTATTTCGCACAATACTTCCCACAAACCATGGATACTGAAACGGGCAAGAATCCCTATGACACGGAAAAACAATTTTATTTCAGTTTTAATTGGAGCAGTGTCCATTTTCAAATCCTTCACTTTCCTGAAATTGATCTTGATGATGAAGATGAGCCGGATGGACTAAATCCTGGGGATTACAATAGAGCGTTCACCTCAGACCATTTAGCTTGGATACAGCAAGACTTGGCGAATGCCCAATCCATGCCGTTCCGGGTCACGATGTTTCATTGTCCGATCACAAGTGCGGGGTTTTATGGTCCAAACTTCGTTTTAAAGGAGGAACTCCTCCCAATTCTTCATCAATATAACGTAACAGTTGTAGTTAGTGGGCATGCACATCATTTCGAACGTGGGACTCTGATTAATGAAAGTCTTCCTAATAACCCTTTGACCTATTTTGTTGTGGGGTGTGGAGGAGGTCTCACAGAGATTGGTTTGCGCCCCCAGCCAGAAACCGAAGTCGCAATTGCCAGCCCCTGTTACACTGAAGGATACGCGACTGCAAATACATTAACGTTTACAACATATACATTTGAAGGAGCAGAGGTCGATTCAATTACCTTTAACGCATAAGGAGTATGGAATAAAATGGTAAATACTTTTGCTTTCAACCCCATGTTTCTCATTCATATTTGTGCGTTTATCCAAACGGTTTACATGGTTTTTCTAATCCTTTTACCTAACAATTTCACCCCTGAAACTAAAACAAAGAAAGGAGTCTTTAAAATTTTTATAGGGCTAGGGGAGGGTAGTTCTATTGTTTTTGGTATAATTTTCATTGACACCGCAATACTCTGGCTTTTTGGGAACTGGAGCATGGCAGATTGGCGATTCCAGTTACCATCAGTTATTGTCCTTCTATTTTTGGGGCTAGCTTATGTTATTGTTCCACTCTTCAGTAGAGGAAATTTACTCGATATGATCTTCTGTGGAGCTGCTGTGACTGGTGTGTTAGTATTTCTTCATTGGTGGATTCCTAGTATCGCTGTGATGGGACCAAAAATGGAAGTAGGGTTTCCAATTATAGTAAGTGTTTTAATTGGAGCTTATGTGCTGGTTTTCATGTTTAAAAAACCCCATCAACAAAAAGTAGAAACTAAAGAAAACGAAACAGAGTTTTTCTGGGATATTCAGAAAGAACTTCGGTATGTCTTTAACAGAAAAGTGCATTTCATCTTTTGGATCTTGGCGGTAGTTCAGAGTATGCTTGCGTTTTATGGGTATTCCATATTAACTCTCTTTTAGTTATTAATAATGAGAATTAGATTAGTTAAAAAAAGAAATGGGAGATATGGGACATGTCTAGACTTGCCCTAAAACATCAAATATTCTAGATTCCGCATCAACCAGATTACCCATTTGACTCAAAGAAGTCCCGAGGTAAATAACGGCAAGGAATAAGACTATAAGCCCAATAATAAGAATTATTCGTTGGTATTTTTTACTACTGAAAGAAAGCGCGAAGGCGAGGATTACCGCAGAGGTTGCTAATGTGATTAATGTATTGTTGAAGTCCTCCGAAACTGAAACTGTTTTATCAATCAGTAGGAAATAGCGTTCAGCAATAACAGTCATTTCAAGAACTGTGGTATTGACCAAACTAGGTAAGTTGCCGATGCTATCACTATAACTGATAGCGCTCTGATAGTTAGTAAAAGATAGGATTGATATATTCCTATAGAGATTTTCTATCCATTTATCCATTCTGATTTCGAGGAGTTGCACGGTATCTCCTGTTTGGGCAAAGCGGGTTAAGACATAACTTTTTATATCGTCGTGAATTGCGTAAGAACCACTATCCCAATGGTTCGAGATGAGGAACCATTCCATACTTCCGTGAGTGAAATTATTTGCAAGTGTGGCACCTATGCTGTTATTACTATATTGAAACACCCATGTGCTCTCGATGGTAAAGCTTAGTTGGCTTAGTATTGAAGCAAAATCCATTGCAACTTGGTCAAAATCTTGTTGTGTATAATTGCCAGGATGGCTTTGATTGTATTGAAGCATTGAGGAGTAGAGATTGTTTAATATTGCAAGATCTTGCAAATAGGAATAGGAGATCTCGTATTTCGCGCCATCTTCCTGTAATATTGCCTGAATATCACTATCAAGTAAGTCAGCAAAAGTGCTATATCTTTCACTAAATAAAGTATAGTTTTTCCGTGAATCTTGTAGATTACTGGATAATACAAAGATATATACTGACATCCCTGTCATGACGAGGATAATTAGTACCATAATTATGGCCAAGAAGTTCGATTCTTTATTTCCATTTGACATATCAAATCAACCTAATTAGTTTTTAAAAAATGTAAGTATTCCAATATTTAAAATAGCTCTCTTAGGAATTAACTACTCCTATTTTAAAAAAAATTAGTATGTGTAAAAAAAAGAGAATATTTTATTTGAAGTCAAGTTTAAATTTTACCTTTCTAGGCATCTTGAAACTTACAGGAATAACTTTTTACCACAATCGTTAGGTTTATCATCAGACACAGGAGTATCAAAAGCATGCTTTACATCATTCGCATAAACGTAGGCCTCAAAAACGGAGATCCGTCCATCCGCGCTAGTATCTACTTCTTGTTCTAAGCCGTCTTCGTCTGGATATTGCCCTGTTACTGCCGCAATCCAATCCAACGCGAAGGGGTCGAAATCAGGCCCTCCTATAGAACTTCTATCTTCTTCGCAGGCAGCAGCGAAGTGGGTATGAGTAGCGGGGGAATTGTCAATAATTGGCTGCTGAAACCCACCTGAGTGGCATTGCTCCATCATTACTATAAGACTTAGGAATTTTGGGAGTTCAGCTAATTTTGCAGCAAATTCTGTAACGGTCATAGCATCCCAGTCTGGAAAGCAACATAAGGTAGCCTCATCCTCGTTGGGTGGACCCCCACCGTGATTGTTTGTATGGATGAACAGGGTATCGTTAGATTTTAGCTTGGTAGCCAGATCATCAAAAGTCGCCTCAAGCGCGGTTTTTGACCCTTGATCATTTACAGGCATTTGATAGGCCGTATCATCGCCAGGCCAATTTTCTATACCCTCATCCGGTGGATCTTGGTAGTTGATAGTTCCATCGTAATTGAGCACGTAAATGTTAGCAGGATCGTAGTTGTAAATATCAACAAGCGTTCGATAGAGAAATTCCAAGTCGTTGGTGTGCCGGTTATGAGCCATCCCCGCAAATAAAATCGCATAACGGTTCCCTATAAATTTCAATAGAAAATGTTTAATTCCTGTCACATACCTGACTTTAAGTGGTTCGATTTTTCTCGCCTTGATTCTTCGTTTTTTCACAACATCTACCCGTTTTTGTGGTCGTTTAATAGGTTTGAATTTTTTTGGCTCCTTGAAAAAGTCTTTAGGAGGAAATTCCCCATCTATTTCCTTATATGGTTTTCCAGTATTTGTGTCGTATAATATATGTTTACAAGGGTGACCCCAATTATACTCAGGTGCCAGATCTGCGAAGACCAGCGCGGATTTTCTGGGAATTTGGATGTCTTTCAGAGGCGATCTCAATCTTTTTTTGGCAGGTAATTCTTCGACATGAAGATAGATATTCGGCTTTGTTTTTCTTAAATCTCTTCGTTTTAAAACAGTTACAGCATCTCTCTCAATTTTTCGCATTAAATCTTTTGATAATTTCATTAATTACACCGGGTATTCATTTCTTCTTTTAATAAACATTGAAATAGCGATCATGAGGCGGTTTTTTCCCATAGCGTAAAAGAACCTTATAACTGGGGGGAGCTTGTCCCGAATAAGGGGGAAATTCGCGTTTAACAAGTTGAATTTCGCCTGTATTACTCTCTATCAAGCCATAATAAGTCGCGTGACCCCAATTGGCTTTGGGTTCGAGATCAATAAACACCATATATCCTTTGAATGGCATTTGGATCGGTTGGTTTCCAGCTTTTATAACGTCGCCAGTTTCCAAAGGCGACTCATCCCAATAAATAATCGCCTCAGTTTTCTCTTTATCCGAGAGCTTCTTTTGAACTATTGATAGTACTATTTCACCATCAAACTGCATTTTTTTCAACCCTTAAACCGTTTTGTTCCTCATATATGATATTCTATTTCAATAAGATTTTCTGAGATTAGTGACTATTATTTTGCTCATACTATTTATAATTAATTAACTGATAGATTAAATTTCAAAATGAGGAGAGCTTAGGATTCATTCTAAAATTAGGACGAATTTATCTCTCCGAGCCCAGCGTCTTTTTAACTCATCCATAAGTTCAGCTCGGGCGGCGATAGGGCTGGCAGGATTGGGGTTGACTTTTGTAGGGGGTGCATCCGGCGGTGAGAGGGGCTTTCTTGGAGGGGAGGTTGGGGGCTGTGGTGAAACAGCCCCCTTTGTATTTGGCAGAGATGGGTGGCGGGTCGCATTAGTACGGGATTTGCGAAGTTTGTATCTAATAAGTAGCATAAAATAATGGATCGCCTTCTTTATTTCATTCAAAGGCATACCTTCTTGGAAGGCCCGCTGAACTTCACTCGCTAACAGTTTCACCAAGAATTTTTCCCGAACATTCAAAGGCGATTGATCAATTTCATTCAACAAATTTCCCCTCCCCCCTATTTATAATCCTTAATCCGTTTTTTGAGCGTTCTGATAGTTTCGAGCATTTCTGTCTTCAATAGCCCCAAGGATCCAGTTGAAGGCTTCACGGGTACCTGGGTAATTGGTCCCGCTCGAAGGGGCTCTTGCACTTCGGCAATAAGTTTCGCGGGTATTGGAGGGGGGGTGGTGGTTACCCCCTCCTTGAGTTCCTTGTGTGTAGGCACGGGTATGGGCTCGGGATGAACAACTTGTGGCGGTCGTTCTGGTTGAGCGTAAATTGATGAAGTGGGCGTTGCGATGGGATTTTTTATTAATTTGACAATAAAATCCTTTTGCTTCTCTTTCCGAAGTTCCTTGCCTTTCGTTAATCTTTCATATAACACATCGGAAGAATTTTCAGGAAACTCAAACCCATGCATTCCGAGCTGTTTTTCAATGGAATGCAACGAATTCAAAAAATGATTGATGGAAATGGTGAGATCAGTTAGTGTGCGTTTAAATCCGGAGATTGATTCGTAAAAGAAATCCGCAATATTCTTGAGTGCGTCTTTTTCGGATGAAATATTTTTCAATTCAACACTTTTCGACATTTTCCTCATTGCGAATATTTGTAAGATGTAATATGTAATTTATATCACGCGTACTATTTAAATACACGTAATTTGTTATATATCTTAGAAACATAGGGAATGACCGCTATGCCAAAAAGTAAGAAAAAAACAGTTCTTGACGCGAGTAGTGAAATGGAAAACAGCTTTTCCGAAGAAATTAAATTGAAGGAGGGGCGAAAAGTGGATATCGATGAATTATCTAAAGAAATTTCCAAAGAATTAAAATCCACATTTAGCCTACCAAAGTTTGGTCTCAAAAATAGGACGGAAAATGTTATGACCAGAATTGATGCAAAGACATCCAAGATCTTGGATGCCTTAGTAGCACTTGAATTGGCCCCGTCCCGGTCTTCAGCCGCAGCCTTTCTTATTAATGAGGCTATCCGCAAAGAGAAGGAAAAATACTTAAAAATTTTGGAGTCTTATGATACAATCAAACAGGCGAAGAAAAAAGCCCAATATTCTTTCTATAAATCTCTGCAAGAAGAGAGCTAATAACAGATGATTATGTGTTATTAAAACACTAGGATCGGTCGGTGGGGGGATAATAGGGATTTTCCCTTTTAGTATCTTCATTTTTCACCACATACTCCTTCCCATCCGCATCTACGTATATTTTCCCAGAATTATCTAAGAGGTCGTATAATTCTTTCCGCTGTTTGAAATCAGTAACACAAATTTGTGAGCAGAATCCACATCGGGGGTTCGTATGCTCCAAGGATCGCTCACCAACATTGGTGAAAAGACCACCTGTATTTATTTCAGCTAGAATCTTCCTATTATATTTCCTGATTTCTTCAGGAGTTTCTTTATTATATAGTATTTGGTTCATTAAATCTGTTAAATATTTCAAATCCGTAATTTTCTCTTCTTCAACGTTCGCCAAACTGATATGAGTGGGACACCAAATTGTCCAGTTGCCGTCTCTACTGAGCCCTGTCAGACCACCACATCCTATTCCACAGCGCGCCCAAGCATATCTTTTTGCGTAAATTTCTTGCCGTCCTCCAATGATTACAGGCTTTTCTTCCTCAGTGAGCGAGAAAAACCCGGAATTGCAGGAACGTACGCATAATTTGCACTTGTTACAATGATTTTCTTCTGCAAGGGGATCGGGCTCTAAGGGTGCAGAGGTCAAGACCGCCCCCAGATGGAGCGCCCCACCATACTCGGGGGTTACTAGGTTTCCTGACCACCCAATCCGCCCTAAACCTGCGGCAACTGCCCCATACCTGAGAGAAAATTCGGGAAGTGGCATCTTTTTGTTAAAAATTTTCGCTAAAGCTTTGGAAACGATCTTTCCTGCTAAGCCGAATCTAAGTGCGGGACGCGCAAGCCACGCCCTAACGTTCTCGCCAGTGGTCTCTTTCCCCATACCCCTTCCTTTTCGGTACTGCCCATTCGGAATAATAGCAAAGGCCTTATATTCCGTGTTCTTCTCTATAAATTCCGCCATCTCTTGGGCAAGCTGCCAACTGGTAGAATACGCAACCCACATCTCTTTTGCTAGACTCATCCGCTCCTTTTTGGAGAAATAAGCTCTTAATGCTTTAAATGAGTAAGGAAACGCCCAGATAATACAGCTTTGTGCCCTTGGTAGTAAATAACTCATATCACCCGAGGGAGGGGCATCTTTCAATCGTTCTTGATTACCTATTCCAACTAATTTTGCACCAGCATCCAGTGCCAGCTGTTTTACCTCAGATTTAAGTTCGGCTAAGTCCACTTTCATCAAAACCAATAGCTAAATATAAATAACAGTAATGATCAATTATTTGATCATCGTATTTATAAATTAGATCCATAACATCTTGATTGAGAGGAATCTACAAAGGGTGTTGAGAAATGTCTTGTTTTAATATTATTGACGGCTATATTGATGACACCAGTGATTTTAGAAGGGATGGGAGCTCAAGCTTTCATCGATGTAAATCTCTTATTTCTGATAGTTACTGGTATGATGATTTTTTCAACAAATATTCTCTTTTGGGGCTTTAAATAGAGTATTTCAACAGAAAGTCAGCTTAAAGCACTCTTCTGAAAGAGACCTTTTGTTGATTCTTTAGACTGTTGGTCGGTGGAATATATAATAGCAGATATATAATTCCCATTCAAGGAACCCAATCCTCCAAGCAATCCACCAATAAATAGGGTGAAAAGGATTAAGGCAATGGGAAAGGATTCAAGGAACCCGAGGATAGATGTTATAAGAGCCGTTAGTTCGAAAAGTGGACCAATAATTAAAAAGTAAATAAAGAAGCAAAGCCAGATGAGCCCAATAGCCAGAAATCCAATTAGAAAGCTGAGAATTCCTGACTTCTTCATTATAAAACCACCAATGCCCCCAGCTAGAAGCATGAGGTACCACCATCCTGCGAGTTGAAATAGAAATCCTAGAATTGTTATAAAAAGAAAGCCGACAGTATAGCTATGCTCCGCTTTTAAAAACTCTATGAGTATATCCTTCAATCTAAATGTGGAATCCTTAATTTTTTCCAATGAACTCATGGCTTGAACACCACCGTCGCTTTGATATAATCAGTAGGATATTCGTCAATGCTTAAAGGAAACAGAATCCCATGATATTGGTTATGTTTCCAAAGTTCAAAATTATCACGCCAATGGGGTGAAACTGGATTACCAGATTGCCCGCCAGGGTAGCTGAGGTATCCAACATAGGTGTCATTTTTTGCTAAATT
>JAEOSY010000156.1 GCA_016840125.1 Candidatus Helarchaeota archaeon
ATTATTACAAACAAATTTTACCTCTCAACTCGCAATTTCAGCTCTAAAATCTAAATTTAACAACGGAAGGAACAAACTTGGATAACAAAATCAAAGAAAAAGTCGAAAAATTGGTGAAAGCAGCAATAATTAAATTGGACTATCTGGGTAAGTGTAATACCGCCCAAGGTGATTTTCAATTGTTTTCTTTGATTTCTGAGAACCCAGAGTTCATTATCGATGTTGAAATCCATCAAGGATTGATTGACCAATGGATGAACGAGATAAATGAGGAGAGGGAAAAATACACCTATTAAAATTTCTTGACTGCGTTATTTGGATAATTTTGACCTGACATACTGGATCCAGATCAGCGGATTCGTCAACTGTCGACTTGGCCCGGCGATTCAGTCACTAAGACCATTTCAAAATTCTTCTACAGACATTAATTTTGTTTTATTATCATGACGTATGTGTATGTGAATTTTTAGTGGTAATCATATCAATTTTTCAGATAGTAGAGAAATTAAGCGCTATAGTATACGTTAAAAACGTATTTTTCATCCGGTAGGCCAAAAGACACGAGGAGAGCGGAGAAACGTGAGGGGAGTGACGCGTTTTGGATGTGGCATGAGTTATCTTCCAGGGGATGAGTGGTTGCGACATTCACCCCATCATAAAGAACGGACCCTTATGGCTTGTATAAAAACTAATGCCGCAGGAAAATTGGTAGTAGAGTTATTTTCGGGTAAAATATTAACGGTACCCGAGTTAGTAGAACTAGATGGGCAATGGACGTTTTTCAACCAGGTAGTCCGAGTATGTCAGGAGGCACTGGCAGACTTCACCCAGACACAGCTGGGTGACCATTCAAAAACGTTTGCCCCAGAGCAAAAGGGGAGGGGCTTGTCATTGGCGCGATGTGGTGATTACCGCCTTAATCGCGCCGTTTCTCACGAAAAATAATATGGCTGCCTTGTGTCGTTGGCTAGATTTCCCAGTGAGGGACAGATATCGATGTACAAAAACCATCTGTTGGGAGAGATGTTTTTTCGTCAATTACGAATGTCTATTCTCTATCGAATCCAACGACAATAGTTGGTAATAGCGCATTAAAATGTGTATCCAGAACAGACATGCCATTAAAGAAGGTAAGGAGAAACAGGGCTATCCAAGACCAAAACCAACAATATAATGTGAGATTAATGAAAAACCCGCCATACACGTCCTATTCGTACTATTATGATGCGCAACCCTTAAAATAGAGTTGTTCTGCTAAATAGAGAACATTAAATGAGGTGAATATTATTAGACAAATGCCAGATTATTGTACTCCTGAAAGCCCCTGTCAATCAGGTAGTTCATTTTGCTGTCAGGTCTCTTTTGGAGGCTGCTGCGATATATGTGGATATGAAGATTATCAAGATTGTACACACCAGAATTGTGCAATTTTATTTCCGGGGATTGAATCTATTCTTTTCCTCCTTATTGCTTTGCTTGATGGCTTGTTTCAGGCTTTTAACCCTAAAAATTTGTTTGACCTTGGAATACTTGCAGGGATAGTTGTGACATTTAACTTAACCGGGCTTAGATTCGTCATGGGCACCCAAAAAACCCATTGTAATTCATTAGATTCCTCTTGTAACACGCGAATAACCAGATGGCGTGCAATCACCTTGATCCATTCACATCATCCCGATCATCTTCGGAGTGCGGGTCATGAATTCAAGATTGGGAACAAATATTTCTGTACGGGATGCTATGGGACGTTGATCGGAATGGCTATAACAATGTTTCTTATGGCTAGTTATCTTCTTTTTGGAATCAGCGCAGAAGTAGTCTTCCTTTCATTTATCGTACTGCCATTCTTTTTCTTCCCTATCATTGCCCGATATTTAATCTTCCCGAATATGAGAACTCCTTTGCGTTTACTCTCCAATATTTTATTGCCAATCGGCTGTGGATTGTTATTTATCTGCTGTGATTACACATATTCTAACTGGTTTGTCAATTTTGGGATCACTCTTGCTCTTTTAGGAGTTATCTTCTTACGAAGCTATATTGGGGGTAGAGATCGAAAAAACCAAGTTGTCTCTATCTAGATATTTACTTCAAACTCTTATCTCTCCTCCATATTAAATTTAACTTAGATGTAGAAGACTGATTATTTTATTAAAGAGACATTAGACTACCTATCTGCTGAAGTAGATCACTTAATGCTCTGATTCCTTCCTCCTCGCACCAACGACCCGCCTCAACGGTCCCCATGATCCGTGAAGGGGTCATCCTCCCAATGAAGTAGGTCAGTCACTAAGATCATTTCAAAATTCTTCTACAGACATTAATGTTGTTTTATTATCATGACGTACGTGTATGTGAATTTTTAGTGGTAATCATATCAATTTTTCAGATAGTAGAGAAATTAAGCGCTATAGTGGACACAGTAAAAAATACATTTCTTAAAGCATCAATTATAACTTAAGATTGGCGATTCAAATGAGTAAATGGAATTTTCCGCAGCGAGGGAAAATGGAAACTTCAAAGTTATATTTACAAAATATGACTATAAAGGAAGTCGAAGAGCGGCTCAAAGTTAATGATTTAGTTATTATTGTTGTTGGTTCTGTCGAAAATCATGGACCCTCCTGTCCATTAGGGCAAGATACCTACCAATGTACCAGAATGGCAGAAATTATTGCCGAAAAAACGGGTTGTACTTTAGCACCGCCTGTATGGTACGGAAGTCACCCATTTCACCACGTTGGAATGCCGGGTACGATTGTAGTTCCAGAAGATATAGTCAATGGACAATTAAGAGCAATTATAGCTGGACTCTGGAATATGGGCTTTAGAAAGCAAATTTTATTCAATAATCATGGGCAAGAATATGTTATACCCACTGCAATCCATCAATTTGCAAAAAAATACCAAGTTCCCGCCATAATCCTAAATTATAATTGGTATCATGGCATTTCCGAGTTAATTTCGGGGAAGGATGAGGGGAATTTGGAAAGTGGCTTTGATACAACATTTGTTCATGCTGATGAAGTCGAAACATCCTTTGCGATTGCTCTTTTTCCGGAATTTGTAAATGAGTCAGAGGTAGCAGACACGCAACTAAGAGGCTTTTTGGACTCTAAGTTTTTTGATAAAGCAGGAAATTGTTTACATCGTCCAATTGCTTGGTATGGCGCTGTAGGTGCTGGACCAGTGGAATTTGCAGCATACCCTGAAGGGTGTGTTGGTTATCAAACGAAAGCCTCTCCTGAAAAGGCAAAAAAAGCCATTGAGAAAATTTTAGACACTTTCGAAGAAATGGTAAATATGATCCTGGAGAAATATCCACCTGGTACACTTCCAGACTGGCAGGATATGACCCAAAAATTCACAGAGGAAGAAATGGAGTTGTTACTAAAGGGACCATTAAAAGGGGGAAAACACATCTATACGGTTTGTTATCCACCTTAATCAACCGTTCCTTTCTTTTAAGGTAATTTAACAGAAATTTTGCAATTTTCCTTATCATCTTGTAATAGTTTTATATTTTCGGGTACCTGATCTAAAGAAATTTCCTTGGTAATCATGTGAGAAACATCACAGAGACCTGCAGCCATTAAATTAATCACATTTGGAAATGTGCCATGCCCGCTGTGCCCTTGAGCACCGACAACGGAGGACCGCTTGACTTGAAAATATTCTCCACAAAGTGGAATTTGTTCTTCTGCACGTGCAACAAGAACAACCGTACTATTGATCCCTTTACATTCCCAGATTGTATTTTGAATCTGGTCAAT
>JAEOSY010000157.1 GCA_016840125.1 Candidatus Helarchaeota archaeon
ACTGTTGTAAAAATGAGTTCACTCCTGTTTCTTTCTTTGAACAGTCCTTAACTTATGAACGCTAGTTTAACATCATCATTTATATTATCTACTTTGTATAGATAAATCACAAAACTGGCTCTAACCTTATGTTGTAATTAAAAAAATAAGAGATGTTTTTGGATGGATGATATAGATAAAATAAGAAGTATTGCTAATGAGAACCTAAAGCTCGCAGAAGAAGAAATGGATGCTGCCAAATCCCTTGAGTCCCTTGCTAAAAGCTGGATCGCACAGGCAAAAGCTAGGGAGAAACTTAGGGAAAAGGAAGTAGACCTCGCGAAACTTCGAGCGGAGCTAGCTGAAAAGACTCGAAAATTAGTTGAACGAAAAATAAAAATCAAAGAGGAAGGCACGTTAGAATTTCCTGAAACACATTTAGAACTCGAAAAAAAGGAAGCCATCGTGAATGAGCGAATTTCCGAAATTCAAAAAGATATAGCAGATATCAATAAAAAAATCTCTGAGAAAGAAGTAGATATAGCAAAAAATAAGGAAAAACTCTCAAAAGAGAAGATGGATGTCGCGAAACAACGAGAAAAATTGGGTAAAAAACAGCTCGACTACGCGAAAGCACTTCAAAACCTTCAAGCACGTCAAGCAGAACAAATTGCAGAGAAAATCCAAGATGCTCAAGAAAAGCAAAAGAAAGCCGAACAGGATTATCTAAAACAACAGGAAAAAGTAATGTCCGAAATTGAGGATGTCGATAAGAAAAAGGTTGATATCCAAAAGAGAGAAAATGAATTAGCAGATCTTAATCGAGAATTTTCCGTTAAACTGTCCGAATTAGAAAAAATCAGGCATGTATAAAGAAAATTCTTTTTTTTCTTTTATTCTTTTGATTTAAATAAACTCGGGAATATTCTGATTTTTCAGTAGACCCTCTACTGTTTGGCGTTCTCGAATTATGTGTGCGGATCCATCTCTTACTAAGATCTCCGCTGCATAAGGACGCATATTATAATTGCTTGCCATTGTGAATCCATAAGCTCCCGCATCAAGTATTCCTAGAATATCACCTTCTTCGATCAAAGGCAATTTTCGATCCCGTGCAAGAACATCTCCGGTTTCACAGAGAGGTCCTGCAATATCATAGGTTTGTTCAGGTTCTTGTTCCATCTTATTTGCTACAACAACTTCATGGTAAGACCCATACATTGTCGGACGGACTAAATTATGGAAGCCTGCATCGATACCCACATATTTTTTATGAGTAGTCCGCTTTATCGTATTAACTTCTGATAGAATGATAGTTGCTTCTGCAACGATAAACCGACCCGGTTCGATGCAAAATGTAGGTTTATCCAAGTCAAGTTCTTTTATTTTTTTCTTAAATAATCCTAAAATTGTTGAAGAATAACTGTTGAGATCAAATGGATGTTCTCCAGGTTTATAAGGGATTCCAATTCCTCCTCCAAAATCCATAAATTCAAATGTAATTCCCAATTCCCTATGGATTCTTTCCGCAATTGTTAAAAACCTCTCCGCTGCAATCCGAAATGGTTCAACCTCCATGATTCCAGAGCCAATGTGCATATGAATGCCGAACCGTTTGAATCCTAGCTGTTGTGCCTCTTTATAGGCTTGTATGATGAACCTTTCGAGGATTCCAAATTTAATATCAGGACCTGCCGTAATTGTGTGATCGTGATGCCCACCTCCAAATTCAGGATTAACACGAAAAGAGAGTATATTACATGTAGTGTGTGTCCGTTCCATTATCCTTTGCAATCTGGGTATCTGCGAAAGTGCATCTAAATTAATAATTACTCCCTTGGATAAGGCATACTCGAGATCTGCATTTGTAAAATTATTACCCGTATATATAATCTGTTCTGGCGAGAATCCTACTTTTAAAGCAGCAAATATTTCTCCCACTGAAACACAATCCAAGCATGCACCTTCTTTCAAAAGAACTTTTAAAATAGATGCACTTGTATTAGCTTTAACAGCGTAATGTATTCGGTAATTTGAATAACTTTTCTCCAATGCGTCTTTTAATTGATTGAAGCGTTGTCTTATCAGTCGTTCATTGACTACATAGATGGGCGTTTTATATTTTTCTGCCAGCTTAATGGTGTCGCAGCCCCCGATATATAAATGTCCATTTGTTATTTCTAAATTCTTCTGAGCTAGGTCTATCATCCTTCATCACTTCTTCTTTTCTATAGATTCTAATCATTTTAAATCTAATGCATAATTTCATGTATTATACACAATTATGCATAATTTCATACACAATTTCATAGTCCTTTTTAAATATAAATACTAAATAATTGTGTAATGATAAGTACTATTGTTATTACAATTCAATTCATCTAAGAGGAGCATACTTATGACTGATGAAGATCAAAAACTTACCGCCTTGAGATTGATTGAAGAAGGATTAAAACTTCGTGATCAAGGGTTTTTTACACAAGTTGTTCGGAAATGGGACTCCGCTTTAAAAATTTATCAAAAGTTCGGGTCTGAAATGGAAAAAGAAGTTGCAGATCTTTCTATTGAAATCGGTAATTGTATGCTTTCAGTTGGAAGAACAAGCAAGGCTGAAGAATACTATCAAACTGCTCATGAACTATATGAAAAATTACAAATTTCGAAAGATCTTCGCCATATCTCTATGAAAGAAAGGCGAGACGAGGGGCTCTCCGAATCCACAACACCTACAAAGAGCTATGCATTAAAAATAATTGTCGTAGGTGATCCAGCTGTAGGAAAGTCGTCGCTCATTCGACGCCATGCCGATGATAAATTCGAAGATAGTTATGCACCAACGATCGGAACGGACTTCATTTTAAAAGTGGTAAAGCTTGAAGATATGGAAATCACCTGTACTATTTGGGATATCGGTGGGCATGAAAGTTTCATGAATATCCGAAATGTTTATTACGAAGGTGCAGATTCTGCCGTCATAGTTTATGATACAACACGCGAAAATACCTTCAAAAATGTGAAAAAATGGTATAAAGATTTCACCAAGACCATTGGCATTATACCAACTCTCATTCTTGGAAACAAAAGTGATTTGGAACGAAATGTTAAAAAAGCAGCAGGTGAAAAATTAGCCCTCGAATTACACGCACTTTTTTATGAGAGCTCAGCCAAAACTGGCGAAAATGTCAACACCGCCTTTGGACATTTAGCAAATCTCTGCTGTAAAACCTAAAAAATTTGGAAACTACAAATCATAAAAAGGGCTTTTATTTTTTTTTCACAGCGTCCAAGCATGCTTTCCCCATTAATTTGAATGCTTTTTCGACATTTCTTCCTGTCTTTGCAGAGCTTTCAAAAAACATAACCGCATTTGCAGCCTCCATCAAATTCTTTGCGGTTTCTGGCTGGATCTTTTTGAGTTCCTTCAGATCGTTTTTATTCCCAAGTAAAATGAAGGGAATCTTTTTTTGAATTGTCTTTTCTAAAGCCTGGAGAAAATGAGTTACATTGAGAAAGGTCGCGGGTCTTGTAACATCATAAACGAGAATTACACCGCTACTACCTCTGTAAAACATTTTTCGAACTCGTGCCCATTGTTCGGCGCCACCAATATCCCAAAGCATCAATTGTATTGGTATATTATCCATTATGACATTTTTTAGGGTAATATTGACTCCCATTGTAGCGATATAATCGCCTTCAAATTTATCATTAACGAAGCGATCAATTAGCGATGTTTTTCCAACCGCTCTATCTCCTACAACACTAATTTTAAAAAAATAGCTAGGGTTTTGTGTCATTTTTCATCATTTGTGTTATTTTCTTCACTTATTTTTTTTTCTGATTTCTGAATCATTTTGGGTTCTTCACCCCAAATTTCAAACTGGTATGAATTGGATCCAGCATATTTTCCGAATTTTATTGGTACTATCTTTATTTCTATCTTATCCTTCAACAAATTATATAACTCAAAAATTTCTTTTTTCTTCTGTGTTTCAGCACGTTCACTCGCCTCTTCTTCCGAAAGTTTGAAAACTTTTTTAAACGTCTTCTTATAATGTTGAGTCCAAGTTCGAGTTAATGCTTCTAACGTAATTATTTGGTTATTCTTGTTAATTAACTTGTCAAAATTTTTGAGTACATGCGCACCATGCCCCCAAAACCAAACTGCATCCTTAATTACCTTCCTTAAATTTTCAGCTTTCTTTTTGGTTTTGATCTGAGGAAGTTCCAATCTTTTATACCTAAAAAAGTATCTTAAATTAATCGCGAGGATAAATGCTGTAACAATTACAATTGCAATTAAAAAGTAAAATAACCAATCAAACTGCGATCCATCTGGTTTGACTTGCCCATCCATGTACCCATCATCATCAGAATCTGGATCATTAGGGTCTAATCCTAATAAAATCTCCTCCCCATCTGCCAAGTAATCATCGTCTGAATTTGAATCCAAAGGATCAGTGTGATGAACATTTAATTCCATCCAATCTCCCAAACTATCATTGTCTGTATCCCACCAATTAGCATTTGTTCCATGCGCGAAGAGTTCTGCAGTATCAGATAAATTGTCATAATCTGAATCTAATAAAAATGGATTTGTATTGTATAGGGTGACTTCTTGCGTATCAGTTAGGTTATCCGCATCATCATCGAAGTCATCTATGTCTGTTGTTCCGTCCCCATCTGTATCAAAACAGTATAAATTCACAATTTCATTTCCAATTGTAATTACTTCACATTTACCATCATTATTCACATCATAGAGTTCAACTCCATTTATTTCATAAGGCGATGGAATTTGCCAAAGGATTGAATTATTTTCCCCCTCTAAAATAAATGTTTGATTAAGATTTCCACCAACTGCAATTGCAATCTCATCCCTCCCATCATTCAGAATATCTCCACAAGAGATATCATACACATTAGTTGTTCCCGTATCAAATTGCCATAAAATATCTGAAGTTTCCCCATTCAATAAATATACTTCTCCACCTGCGACAAGATCATTAGCTCTTTCACCAACTACAACTTCTGCTTTCCCATCTCCATCTATATCTCCAAAATTCGCAATTGAACAATATGCACTCGTATTAAGGTTAAATTCCCACACTTTAGAAATTTCATCATTCTCCCATCGATTTAAAACAGCTGAACCTTTCGCGCCCCCATCATCAATTCCACTAACTATAAATTCTGAAACCGAATCTCTATCTATATCACCAAAATTAATATCAAATCCTTTATTTGAACCTCCTCCAAATACCACCATATCCCCTAACGGACTAGTTTTTTCTAATCGCTCATTGGTTTCCCCATCAAAAACGTATAAATCCCCTAAGTTGTTTACAAAAAGGACTTCTTCTTTAGTATTATTTCGGACATCCCCTCCACCGACCCCAATTATAGAATAGGCTGGTAATCCTTGAAATTCATATCCTCCAACTAGTGCTTGAGTGTTAAAATCAAAAACTGTTACATTATGATATTTTGGAAAAAAGCCAGAAACTCTCGTCGCAATCACTTCATCATTATCATCTGCGTTAATATCTGCAAAACCTACACTAAATGTTGGCCCTGTTAAATAACAACTCCATAAAAAAGACCCATCTGTTCCATTTATGCAAAGTAAACTTCCATTTTCCCCAGCTATTGCTAATTCTGGCTCATTATCTCCATTTCCATCTCCCACTGCTATTGACCATAAAATATCTGGAATTTTGACATCATAGTATACATGAGCTACGATTCCATCTATCGTGATGTTAGCTTGTATTGGAGATGTATCATTTCCATAAAACCGGATTGTTAAATTATTAGATCCCCCGAGATAATGTTGGAAATTGCTCAAAATAGAAATGGTTCTATTTTGACTTGTTGTCTCAATAGACACATTCCGGTCAAATAGATCCCCAGTTCGATTGTATAATTGGATTTGACTTCTTTGGAGGCTGGTATTAATGCCTACAAAAACGATAATATCAATTTGGGTAATATTGAACGAAAGAAATCCTATAGGATCTGAAAAATTTAGATAACAATCTGCATAAAATTCTGAGCTGCCACTCGTAGCTATGATATCTACTTCATTACCATCGGAAAATTGACCTAATGCTCCAATTGTCGCTTCTGGATTCACCGTACAATTATGTAAATTTGTAATATTATTTGTTGAATAATAATCCAGTTCAACTTGAGATGAAAGGGAAGTATAAGCGTTACTATTAAACGACCATTGCAATTTTAAGTCAATGGCCGACAAAGGATTTAAAAAATTTTCGGGGTTCTTAGAACCTATAGATGTTTTATATCGATTATCAGCCTGATGAAATCCTATTTGATTAATAATTCCCCAAGATAATAATAAAAGTAGTAAACTCAAACCTAATTTGACTTTAAACTTGGTTTTCACTTGCTATACCTTTCCTAAAAAATTATAGTTTAATTTTTATCTATATAACAATAAAAAATATGAACACAATTATTAATCGAATTTAATAAAACCCAATAATATTTACTTTATGGATTTTTTTTCAAAAAGATTGAATTATTCTTGATGAACCTCATTTTCACTGATTATAGGTTAATCAAATACAATTTGATTATAATTAAATGGATGCAATTGAGGATCTTTTTATAAACTTTTGTGTAAGTTTATTTCTAATATTTTCAGATTTAACTAGAAATTTCAGTCTTTAATTGGGAAAAATGACTGTGTTTAATATTCATGTTAGAATTTCTTCTATAAATTCCTAAAGAAACCAATTCATCTATAAATAAAACATTTTTTGCATTTTGCTCCACTTATTTAATCCATTTTTACACATTTTTATGATGATAAAACAATTTTCTCACTATTTTCATTCTATTTCTCTTTGATAAAGTTTATTTTATGCTCCAGTTTAACTGGATTAATCTAAATTAAAGATAGATTTAAGAATCAAAAATCGCGACAAAATATCTGTAAACCCAATTTTAATAGTTAGATCTTCTTTGCTTCTGCAAAGTTATTAAAACCACGTGGAGTGTTTTATGATGCGTTTGCATTTCTTGAAAGGAAATAGAGCTAAGTTATTACTTGTTTTGAGTTTTATTACAGTTATTTTCGTTTTTGCTATTTTTATTAATTTTGGAATTATCAATGTAAATAACGAGGGATCCACTGACGATCCTATCAGTACTAGGCAAAATCCCACCATTGCGGTTTACATAAACGCAT
>JAEOSY010000158.1 GCA_016840125.1 Candidatus Helarchaeota archaeon
AATCGCCTCACATCTCAATATTTCGCTTTCGATAGCGAGGCTACTGCCCTATTGATAAGATTAAGCTCCACGCCCTTTGAAAGGCTCTTAAGTGAGATGAAGGAATCCAAACATAAGACACGTGTGTTGAGATTTTATGAATACTTTTACGAGAGAGGGTTCTTTACCTTAGATCAAAAGTTCGCTGGAACAATCTTGAATGTGGATCCTCCATCTGATCATCTTGTAGGGCCGTTAACAGTACATCTTGAAGTGGTTGACTCTTGTAACTTGAAGTGTAAACACTGTTTTGCGGGAAACCTTCCCCGAAACGAACAAGCGTTGTCTTTAAATGAGCTTGAGGGACTTTTTGCAAGTATGGCCTCTATTGGAACATTTAGGCTTGGTTTAACGGGAGGTGAACCCTTATTACGGCAAGAGTTATTTGAAATTATTGATTTAGCTCTAGATTACGGTCTTTCTCCTTGCTTAACAACCAATGGTTTGTTGATTACTGAGCAAATCGCGCTAGAGCTAGGGAAACGCGATCTAGCCTGGCTGAATGTGAGTATGGAAGGTGCAAGTTCTCAAACTCATGATTATATTCGAGGAAATGGGACATTTAATAGAATAATTGACCGAATCTCAATACTGTCGGATTATACTCGATTTAGTCTAGCTTTTACCATTATGCGAAGTAATATTCACGAAGTTAAAGCTTGTGCAGAACTAGCTCACCTGGTTGGAGCGGAAGCGGCAGTATTTCGCCCCCTTTATCCCGTTGGATCAGTCCAAAACTATCCTGAGCTACTGGTTTCTTTTTCCGAATATCTTCACGCCTTAAAAGAGCTATCAGACATGAGAGAACATCATTCGGGCCCTGTTTCTCAATTCTGCAGTATTCATCCTTGGGGACCTCAAACGAGAATAAACTCTCAATCTCTTGTCTACACAAATTTTGGATGTGGAGCGGGCAATACTGTTTGCTCCGTTTCAGTTTCAGGGGATGTTTCTCCATGTAGTTTTTTAGGTCCTAGCTATATAGCGGGAAATATCAGAGATACATCATTTCAATCTATTTGGCATAATAGTCGAACCTTTAAAGAAATTAGATCCTTATCAGGAAATGAAACTTGTGTAGAATGCAAACATTATGGAATTTGTGGTGGTGGCTGTCGGGCAAGGGCACTGTTTCTTAATGGCTCAATCAACGCACCGGATACATACTGCCTAGGGGCTTAGAAACTTGGAGTAATACGTATGTCTTCAGAATTGAATTGGTTATTTTCTGAATATGGGAACAAAGGAGATATAGATCGACTTATCTCGCTGGCAAAAGATCTAGAGAAAGAGAATAATCTCCGTATGGCGGCTACTGCATATGATCGAGCATTTGGCCTCGCTCCAAAAAACGAAGACATTATTAAAGCCAGAAAAAGAGTTCTTGATCAACTTGCTGTTGTGGAATATGGAATCAATTTTCGTTATATTCCCGCAGGCTCATTTTTGATGGGATCAGAGAGCGGTGATCCAGATGAAAGGCCTATTCATCCTGTGCAATTAAGCGAGATTTGGCTTTCTGAAACTCCAATAAGTTGGACGGTTTATTGTGATCTAATGAATTTCAAACCACCACCATTTGGAGTTCCCAAAGGAGATCAAAGAAGATTTGGGGAGAGAACACGATTACCAGGTTCACCGGCTCTTAAACTTCAATATCATTATTGTGAATCATCCTCAGAGCAATCATCCGGTCTCAGACATAACACCTGGCCTACAGCAGACGAATATAATCAAAAACCATTGATTGCTGTTTCATGGCAAGATGTAGAAGATTGTTGTCATCGAATCTCTACTACTGAAACACTTTACCGCTTACCTACAGAAGCTGAGTGGGAAAAAGCAGCTAGAGGCGGACTGATCAATTGCCGGTATCCATGGGGCAACGAACCGCCTGATGAAGAAAAATGTGATTTTAATCGATTGGAACAGTTTTCAATATTACCAATGCGCCAATTTAATCCAAATGGATATGGTCTATATGCTATGAGTGGTTGTGTTTGGGAATGGACTGCCGATTGGTATGATGCAAATTACTATTCTATAAGCCCTAAGCATAATCCTCGGGCACCTAGGGCCTCAGAAAGATGTATAAGGGGCGGTTCTTGGGCAGATTGTGCCGAAGCTGTGACAGTTTCGTTCCGTATGTCCTTTAAGTCACCATTTATGCGAGAAAACTCCTTACGTGATGGTTATATGGTTCATAATCGTTACCATCCAAGAACACCCAATATCGGTTTTCGCATCTGTAGGGAAGAAATTAAGCCTAATAATCCTGTATAAATAATAAAAGAACGCATAGAAATGAGGGCGATGATTTCAGGATGTTTTTTCCAGAATTTGTCCGCCACACGACATTCTCCCTTCTCCAATATAAAGATTAATAGAGAAAGGTGTCATGTCTCTGCCTGGAAATTGTTTTTCTGTGATTTTATGAGGGCAACTCAATAAGAATGAGGGTGTTCTAGAGTTAACATAGACAATGTTTTGCCGCTATATATGCCTATTTAAAGGGGGAACCGCCTAGATACTCCAGTAAACATCATAAAACCCCTTACACTGAGCTTCAATTAAATAACAATTTTTGATGAACATATAGAATTCATTTCTGAAGATTTAATCACTATCGGAATCCAAAGTATAGTAAGTGATTCTCATGGAAAAATTAATCTTTGCTTGTATGGTTAACTCTATCTCTTCAAGTCTCAAAGCTGCACTTCTGGTAGCGAGCATTCGTAAATTTGCAGATACCTTATCAGATTGTCCAATATGGATGCTCGTTCCAAATTCTGAGAATAAAATCCCGAATGGTCTAAAAAATCAACTGTTATCCTGGGATGTCCAAATTGTCCCTTTCAATATTGATTCTGATCTTTTAAAGTTTCCATTTGCTGATTTAGTTCTTGCGGCTGCTACGGCTGAATCATTAGCCAAGGAAAAAACCGAATTCCTTGCCTGGGTGCTCTCTGATACACTAGTAATTAACGAACCCACACTTTTTCTGTTAGATGAAGGCAAAAACTTAGGATATCGACCGGTTCACCACACCTTAATAGGCTCAATTTATGAGGAGCCTATTGATTCATTTTGGAAATTAATTTATCGTAAATGTCAGGTTTCTGAGGAGAAAATCTTTCCTATGAAAACACACGTTGATCATAACACCCTTCGTCCTTATTTTAACGCGGGATTTCTGATTGTAAGACCCAAGCTTGGTTTGCTCCAATCATGGTGGAACCAGTTCAAAGAATTATATCGTGATCCCAGTTTTGAGGAGTATTATGAGAAAAATGAACTTTATAGCATTTTCATCCATCAAGCAGTTTTAGCAGGGGTCATTCTTTCAACTATGGAAAGACAGGAACTCCAAGAACTCCCCTTCAGTTACAATTACCCATTGCATTTATACTTCGAAAGCCCAATTGAATACCGGCCTCAGAATCTTAATGATTTGATTACAGCTCGATATGAGGATCCAGAATGGCTAGAAAAAGTTCCCATTCAAGAGCCCCTTAAAGGTTGGGTTACAAAGCAATTGAATTCTCTGTTTCAACAAAGAAGGTGATAAAATGAATTTAAATAAAATACCCTCAAAAAAGGTCAAATTTGGAAAAATCCCACTTGTCTATCCCATCCCAATAGTTCTTGCTGGTGCACTTGTTCACGGTAAGCCGAATTTTGAGACTTTGGGAGATGTTGGAATTATGGGGATAAAGCCCCCAATTGTTTTCATTTCTTCTGGTCAAAATCACTATACAAATCAAGGCATTCTTGAACATGACACCTTTAGCATTAATTTTCCACCGACTAAACTTCTCGTAAAAACGGACTATTGCGGAACTGTATCTGGCCATAAGGTCGATAAATCACAACTATTTGATGTTTTTTTTGGAGAATTAAAAACGGCCCCAATGATTCGGGAATGTCCAGTCAATTTAGAGTGCAAGGTTATCAAAGAGTTCTCCATTCAACATAGACAAATCTTTATTGGGGATGTTGTAGAAGCTTACGTCAATAAAGAATTTGTAGTTGAGAGGGAAGGTCGCCAGCGTATTGCAGA
>JAEOSY010000159.1 GCA_016840125.1 Candidatus Helarchaeota archaeon
AGGGTCGAGATACTTGGTGGCACGAGGAAGTGGAAAATCAACCAACCGAATGCGTCTACGAAGAAATGAATGCAGAAGATCCCCTATTTATTCTATATACCAGTGGAACCACAGGCAAGCCAAAAGGTGTGGTACATACTACTGCAGGATATCTCATGTATGCCTCTTACTCACATAAAATGATCTTTGATATTCATGATAATGATGTATTCTACTGTTCAGCAGATATAGGTTGGATTACGGGTCACACATATATCGTTTATGGGCCCTTATTGAATGGCGCGACACAAATTATGTTTGAAGGGGTACCTAATTATCCTTCGTTTGAAAGATTTTGGGAAATTATTGAAAAATATAAGGTCAATATTTTCTATACAGCCCCCACTGCAATTCGCCTCCTCATGAAAGAGGGTGATGAACTCCCAAATAAACATGATTTAAGCAGCCTACGAATTTTGGGATCTGTTGGGGAGCCAATCAATCCAGAAGCATGGATGTGGTATCATAAGGTAATCGGGAAAGAAAAATGCCCGATCGTAGATACTTGGTGGCAAACTGAAACTGGTGGTGCTCTAATTACTCCATTGCCCGGAGCGACACCTTTGAAGCCTGGGTCTGCATCTTTTCCGTTCTTTGGTGTAAAAGCTGAAGTTCTTAGAGAAGATGGCACTCCTGCTGATCCGAACGAGGGTGGATATCTAGTTATTAAGTCAGCCTGGCCCGGTATGCTCAGAGGGGTGTGGCAAAATCCAGAGCGATTCCAAAAGACTTACTGGTCTAAATTTCCGGGGATTTATTATAGTGGTGACGGAGCACGGGTTGATGAAGACGGTTATATTTGGATTCTTGGACGTTTAGATGATGTTATTAAAGTATCCGGACATCGTCTTGGGACCATGGAGGTAGAATCAGCTTTAGTTAGCCACCCGGCAGTAGCAGAAGCAGCGATAGTACCCCAAGAACATAAAATCAAAGGGAGTGCGATATTTGCGTATGTGATCCTGAAAAAGGATGTTAAACCTTCAGAAGCATTAAAAAAAGAACTTAAATTACACGTTCGAAAAGAGATCGGACCTATTGCTACTCCTGATGGAATTTACTTTGCAAATGACCTTCCAAAAACAAGAAGTGGAAAAATTATGCGCCGAATCCTGAAAGCCATCGTGAATGAAGCAGATGTAGGAAATATTACAACTCTGGCGAATCCTAATGTTGTTAAAAAACTCTGGAATGCCTATAAAACTACAAAGGCATCTACTTCCAACTAATCTTTTTTTTATTCAATTTTTATGATCTGGTTTTTAGGGCAAGATATAAATTACCTGACTTAGCATCATTAAAACTAGTTATTTACTGATTATTGTGTTGGGCTTCCAGTGACTAGAGATCCGTGGGATATCGTTTGTATACTCGTTTTGGTTCTCCTAATCATGTTGGTTATTGGGATATTTCTCTAAATTTTAGTTTAAAAGCTTATGGAATGCTTAAATGGAGTCAATTGACTCTACTTGAAAAAATTGAGAAGTGATGTTATAGCTTGATCTAATTCACGATGAATAGTGATTTTATATGGTTTTAGTAACTCTTGGCCTTCTTGTTCATTTGTTCCAATTAATCTAAGTGAAAATTTTATATCTGGGGTTTCCTTTAAAAATTTAATTAAGCCCTTGGCAATTTCATCACATCGGGTTATTCCCCCAATGATGTTTATCAAGACTGCTTGAACTTTTTCATTACTAGCTATGATCTTTAGCGCTTCGTACATTCGCGTAGCATCTGCACCGCCCCCGACATCTAAGAAGTTTGCAGCTTTTACACCATAGGTTTGTACTGCGTCGATCGTTCCCATTACTAAACCCGCACCATTGCAAATTACCCCAATATCCCCATCTAACTCAACATACGACATATCTAAATCTTTTGCTTGCAATTCTAAGGGATTTAAATAATAGAACAAATTCTTTTTATATTCCTCATGTCGGAATAGCGAATTGTCATCTAGGTTCATCCGTGCATCAACACAAATGAGCTGTTGTTCCGTTGTTTCAATGAGTGGATTTATTTCAAGAAGTTCAGCATCGTAATCGCGAATGATTTGTAAAAATTTGGTTATAAATTTTATAAGTTGAGACTTAATTCTTTCATTTATTTTTAACGAAGTCACTAAATTCTTACTCAAATCATCAAGATTTTTTGGAAAGGATGGAAATTCTTGAATTATTACTTTGTCTTTTTTTAATTCTTCAATGTTAACCCCACCGGCTTCGCTGAAGATAAAGTTTACTAACTTCTTATCTCTGTTAATCACGAAACCACAGTAATATTCTTTTGCTATTGAGATTTTTTCTTCATAGAGAAGGTTTTCGGGTAAATAGCCTTTTATTTTCAATTTTAAAAGTTCAGTAGATATTCGCTTGGCCTCGATTGAATTTTCTGCAAACTTGATACCCCCTAGTTTCCCCCGTCCGCCTATGGGCACTTGTGATTTTATGACAATCGGATAGATAGAAGGGTTATCAAGGTCTTTCTTTTCATATTGCTTTGGAAGAGGTAAATATACACGTTTGATCAATTCTTTTACTTCATATTCTAGCAATCTTACCATTTATTATCCCCTACCCAACCACCTTTACTAAATCTTGCATTTCGGTAGGACTTTTAGCAACTTTAACACCCACTGACTCCAAAGCTTTTATTTTATGTTGAGCAGTACCTGCACCACTTGATGTAATCAAAGCACCTGCATGACCAAATCGTTTCCCCTTTAAATTGATGGTCCTTCCTGCTATATATGCAAAAACGGGTTTTGATATGTTATTTTTAATGTATTCAGCAGCAGCTTCTTCCTGTCCTCCACCGATTTCTCCAATCAGGATGATTGTGTCAGTCTCCTCATCCTGTTCAAATTTTTCAAGAACATCTACCATGGTAGGACCAATAATTGGATCACCACCAATCCCAATGGCCGTAGATATTCCCCTACCTGCTTTTTTGACACTTATAGCAATTTCATACGTAAGGGTTCCACTCCTTGATAGTATTCCTACATTTCCTGGGGGAAAGAAATCTACGGGCATTATTCCAACCTTACATTTGTATTTAGGAGATATAATACCGGGACAATTTGGCCCAATCACGTATAAATTCTTGATTTTTGCACGATTAATAATTTCTAAAGAATCGATGATAGGAATTCCCTCTGTAATAATGGTGATTAATGGAATATCATTAGTAATAGCTTCTATCGATGCATCTAGACAGAACCTTGCAGGAACAAAAATAATTGAAGAATTAATTTCGGAATGTTCTTTAAGAGCTTCTTTTACAGTATTATACACGGGAACGTCCATAAAGGAGGTTCCCCCTTTTCTAGGAGTTACTCCAGCCACAACTTCTGTCCCATATTCCAGCATAGATTTGGTATGAAAGCGTCCCTGATTTCCGGTAATTCCTTGTACTAAGATGTGTGTATCTTCGTTCAATAAGAACAATTAAATCCCTCTTATACAGCTTTATTTTCTTATATATAGATGTAAACCTTTCCAGCTACCTTCTTCATATCCCTCTTTCGCTTAATCACGGGAAAGTCACTTTTCTGATAGGGATATAAATTTTCTTCAAACGTAGGTTTATTTGGACTTATATAAAAGTAGAGGAAGATAGACAATTGGTAAGAGCGATGCCTGAAATTATTATTTATGTCAATAGAAAAAATACATCCCTCAACTTCTTTCCAAAGTATTTTAATCCATTCACTCCCCAAAGGAAATGGCTTTCTAAGGTTGTAAAAAAAACGATAAGGGTGAAAAAAAATGGGATTGAATGATCCTTTCGGGATAAAAAAAGAGATTGAGATTGATGGAAAAAATATAGTTATCTTTTGGCTTAATCAACTTGAAAAACTAGGATTAGGAAAAGTTTCTCGCCTTCCCAATTCAATTAAAATTTTGCTTGAAGCCGTTGTTCGTCAAATTGATGGAAAACTAGTCACTGAAGATAATGTTAGAGCCCTAGCACAATGGAATCCGAACCAACTCCCTGAAAAAGAAATTCCATATATCCCCGCAAGAATTATACTCCAAGATTTGACGGGGGTACCCGCGATTGTTGATTTAGCTGCAATGAGATCCGCCATGCAACGGCTAGGTGGGGATCCAGCAAAGATAAATCCTCTTATTCCTGCAGATCTCATAATTGATCATTCAGTTCAAGTCGATAATTTCGGGACTTCTGACGCCAGATCATTGAATGAAAAAAAGGAATTTGAACGAAATCAAGAACGTTATGTACTGCTCCGTTGGGCTCAGAAAGCTTTTGATAATTTTCGAGTAGTTCCCGCGGGTAGAGGGATTGTTCATCAAGTAAATTTAGAATATTTATCGTCTGTTGTTCAACTAAGGAACGTGAATATGGAGCTTGTTGCATTTCCTGATACACTTGTTGGCACTGATTCCCATACTACGATGATTAACGGAATGGGTGTTTTGGGGTGGGGTGTTGGAGGTATTGAAGCCGAGGCAGTAATACTCGGCCAGCCATATTATATGCCTATTCCAGAAGTTGTAGGCTTTAAATTAACGGGTAAGCTGAAGAACGACATCACCGCCACGGATTTAGTTTTAAAAGTAACTCAAATGCTAAGGGCTCATGGTGTTGTTGGAAAATTTGTGGAATTTTATGGTCCTGGTGTGGGGCAATTAAGTTTACCTGATCGTGCGACTATTTCTAATATGTCACCAGAGTATGGTGCTACAATCGGATATTTTCCTATTGATGAAGAAACATTATCATATCTTATTTTAACAGGAAGGGAAGAGCTTGTCGAACTGGTGAAGACATATGCAAAGTTACAAGGGTTATTTTTGAATACGAATTTATCAAATCCAATGTTCAGTGATACCTTAAGTTTAGATTTGGGTAAAGTAGAACCGAGTTTGGCAGGGCCTAAACGGCCACAGGATTGTATTTCCTTAAGAGCAATGAAATCTCAGTTCCATAAAGATATGAAAAATGTTTTTCATGTTAAAAAAGATATGATGTCTTCCCAAGATGTCAAGCATGGCGCGGTGGTTATTGCGGCTATAACTTCCTGCACGAATACGTCTAATCCATCCGTTCTAATTGGTGCTGGACTGCTAGCAAAAAAAGCAGTTGAACGGGGCTTGACAGTAAAATCACACGTTAAAACTAGTTTAGCTCCAGGATCTCGAGTAGTTATTGATTACCTTCGAGAGTCCGGACTCCTTCCTTTTTTGGAGACCTTAGGATTTTATTTGGTTGGTTATGGGTGTACCACATGTATTGGTAATAGTGGTCCTCTATCAGAAGAGGTGGAACAAGCAATTAAAACAAACAATTTGGTGGTTGCATCGGTTCTTAGTGGAAATCGTAATTATGAGGGAAGAATTCATCCATTAACGAAAGCAAATTATTTGGGATCGCCACTCCTTGTTGTGGCATATGCAATTGCGGGAACCGTCGATATTGATTTAATAAATGATCCATTAGGTATAGATTCAAATGATAAGTTAGTTTATTTGAAAGACATTTGGCCGAAGCGAGAAGAAATTTCTAAACTAATAAAAGAATATGTTACCTCTAAAAT
>JAEOSY010000160.1 GCA_016840125.1 Candidatus Helarchaeota archaeon
CCCGCCTAAACAACTTCCATTTTATGTAATTCCATATTTCATGCTTTCCCTCAATTCCCTGTTGTTCATAAAGTTTATCAAATTTAAATGGGTTTTTTATATTAAACATTTCTTTCATAACATTATCAAAATTCTCATAAATTTTGTTGAATGGCTCGGCTGATTGTGTTTTCTTTACTTCTTCAACTACAAACGACAGACGGGTCACAATTTCTTCAAGTATTTTTTTCCCCTTCTCAACGGATGCATATTTAGTAGGATCCCGTCCCATGATGCAATGTCGAATACACCTCTCTGAGAATTTCAACCCCTTCCCAACACGATCCAAATCGACATATTCGGGATTTATCGCCATTATTATTGATGTTTCCCATTCCGCCGCATGATCTCCTAAATATCCCAAGTCCGGGACAAGTGCCTGCTCGGGAATACCAAGGGCAAATCCATCCTTATGGTTCTTGGTGAATTTTTGAGCAGCTTTTCGGACATTTTTTATTTGTGCCCCTGGATAATGCCCCGTTAATAAAACTACAAATCGAAATCCCATCTCATACAGTTGTTTCATCATCTTCTCTGTGTTTTTCTTTAAATATTTCTGGCTGAAATGGAATGTAAAAGGAAAATTCACTGTATTAAACGCACCATAATTCACACATGGGAATAGAACTCCCCCCGTGATTGCTGCACATTTCTGAAGGATATACGATGCTTTTATTGAATCATTTCCCAATACCATATGTTCTCCATGCCATTCAAGCGCACCAAATGGGATATACGCAAGCGGATTTTCCAGAATATAATCTTCCATCTCTTTAGGTTTTGTTGTCATGTAGTCTAAATATTTATGTCCCATAAAAACAACCAATCCTAAAAAATCTTTCAAGTAATTGGATATAGAATCATTTTTTCTTAAGAATCTTATTGTAAATTAACTCAGCCATTTGCTGAAAAACATCTGCAATATGCTCTCCTGTTTTAGCTGAAGTTTCATAATAGCCGAGGTGAAGTTTCTCTGCCATTTTTTGAATATCCTCCCCTTTAACTTTTCGCTCCTTGACTAAATCATTTTTGTTGGCGAGAATAAACCCGTCCAGGTCCCTCTTCAGATGCCCCGTAATATCTTTATACCAATGCGGCACGTTATGGAACGAATCAGGGTCCGTCAAGTCAAAAACCAATAATACGCCAGCACTACCAGTGTAAAAGGGTTTCCTCATGGACTGAAATTTGCTTTGCCCTGCGATATCCCAAAGGATATATTTTACATTAATATTTTTATATTTTATCTGCTTCTTACTCAAATTTACACCCATTGTTGGAATGTAAGTTCTTCTGAAGGCACTGTCCGTAAATCTTAAAATGGTGGAGGTCTTCCCTACATGAGGATCTCCAACAACAATCAATTTCCACTCAAAATCATGTCCAGCGACACCCTTTTCGGCTGCCTCCGGAAATGCTCCTTCTTTAGTTGAAACCTCTTCCTTACGCAAATCCTCTATAACATGCCGAATAGATCCTTGAAATTGGTCGATCTCACTTAAAATTAAGTCCTTATCCACCTTTTTTTCTTCCAATTTTTTGAGTTTTTTTGCAACTTTGGCAAATATCTTTTCAAAATTCTTGATATACTTATAGAAAATGAGGTCATCTGCTTCGTCGAATAAGAGTGTAAGCGAACAATCAGTACCCTTACCCCGACGATCGTGGTCTCTTATCTCCATATATTTAACGAGTCCCTTCTGTTTAATAGAGGGAAATGGTATAACCCCAAGCGATTCTGGTACTTTTCCTCCCTCACCCGCAAGAACATTTATCGTTTTTAGACTTATCAAATCTTGGATTTTCTCGGTTAAGTTTGATGGAATCCAGACACGTGCTGTTGGACCCGCCTTGTCATCAAATTGCGAATAAACAATACCTTTTATGAGATCTTGAGCCATGCAGTTCACTTCTTACCAAGAAGTTACTTAAACATTTGTCATTCAGCTATTTTTGTTCTTCGTTTGTGGATTCATCATCTGTAAAAGAAAGCCCTTTAACTAGTTCCTTCATGCGGGTTTCAACAGGAGCGACATCAACTTCATCCATGATACTTTCGAGATTCGCGCTCCATTCATCGAACGCGTCAGTGGAGAAATCAGTATCTTGTTTAAGTAACGTCCTGTGTTTCTGAATGAAACTCTGGCGGATCCGACCTAAAAGGCGTTTCACTTCCGCAACATCCGCCTTAGGGTTAGCTACTAGCACAAACAGCAGGTCATACGTCGGTGAAGAAATTCCAATGAGTAAATCTTTTTCTGTATGGATTGCCCGTACCCCTTTGGACCCAATTTTCTGAGCAAACATCCATATAGCCGATAAAAAACCAGAAATCAAGACCGGATCTTCCTGTATCCCCTCTGCCTTCCAATTCTTGGAAAACAATAATTTCCCGGTAGAATGAAATACATATAAATTGTTAAGCACTCAAATCGGCCTCGGAAATTCGTCGTCCTAGTGTTTTGTTTATGTAAGATCCAATCCTTTGAATTATACTGTTAGCCGTGATTTATAACATCTTCGGAAAAAAGCGAATTCATACGTGAAATATCAAGAGATATGTTAATAAAAAAAGGAAATGAAATTAATCAAATCCTAATAAATCCTTAGCATTTCCAATAATTTCACTAACAACTGAACTTTCTAACCCACTTTTTGCAGCAATTTCTTCTGCATTCCCGAGGCTCAGCTCCATTATTGTAGTAATATTTGCCCGATAGAGAGCTGTGGCAATTTCTTTTGTGATACCTCTCACTAGAGTTAGAGATGAAATTGCTTCATTTAATTCTGCCTCGTCAACTACCTTTGTTTCGGTTGCTGATACTGGACTTGGTGAGCTTACTTCTTCTTTAACAGGCGTTGATTTAGTATCAGAAGCAAGTTTGTTCCACACACTACCAACATCTTCCTTAGCACTCTCAGCCATCGCTTGTGCAGCTTTCCGCTCCTCAATCTCCTTTCGCTTCTGCTCTTCAGCCTCCATCCGTTTCCGCTCTTCTGCCTCTTTCTGTCTCCGTTCTTCTTCAAGTTTAAGTTTTCGCTCCTCTTCCTCTTTCGCCTTTTGCGCTGCCTCTGCCTTTTCCCTCTCCGCTTCTTCTTGTTGCTTTTTGGCTTCCGCTTCCTGACGCCTGATCTCCGCTTCTTCTTGTTGCTTTTTGGCTTCTGCTTCCTTTTTACGTTTTATCTCTTCAGCTTCTCTCAGCTTCTGCTCTTCTGCAGCTTTTGCCTTCGCCGCCTCTGCGGCTACTTTTAATTCAGCCCCTAATTTAGGAAAATTATCAGGTTCTTCACCCTGTTCAACTCGCTTGATCTTCGCGCTATACATTCTTAATCCGGATTTCAATTTCGTGGTCTCAACGCCCGCCTTATATGCATCTCCGGGACTACTAGCAGCTCCCTTCCAGATCCAAAGTGTATTTGAATTTCGATCGATAACTACATATGAGTTTTCAGACTCAAGACTGTATTCTTTAACGATCCCAGTTTTAGTCACTTGCATGATTTCAACCTTGGGAAGTTCCTCCTTTTTCTCATCCAGATCAACCTTAACACTAATCGCCACTTTTGCTGATGATTCCGAAAAATGGCAGACCGGACAATATTTCAGGGTTTCACTTTTCTGCATCATTGGAGAGCCGCAACGTGGGCATAACTTCTTTTTCTGGGTTAACTTTGGCATTTTGTATGTCATCTTAATTACCTCGTTTTTAAATCATTTAATCTTAGTCTAAGTCATGAAATCTTGCCTTTTACTTAAGTTCTCACTCATAACCTGAAACTAATTTCTGTAATCTATTTTTTTTTAATTCTATTAAATCTGACTAAAATTTTTCCTATGAAGAAAGTTATGTGGCTTTTAAAAATACAGCGTTTTAATTAATGTCGACTTCTCTCCCAGTTAGAGTTCTCGTTCCATGACCAGATAAATTTCTTCGAATCCAAATTTTTTAAATAATTGAAGCGGATTCTTTAATTCTCGTCTTGCGTTTATCCGAACTGCAGTCGCCTTCTTATCCGAGGAGAATTCAAGCGCCACATCTAACAGTTTAGACCCAACTCCTTTTCCTTGGTAGTTAGGATCTACTATAAAATTAATTATCTTCCCTACAATCTGATTGGACCGCCAATCACGCCCAACGTCAACAAGGATCATTCCAACAAGTTTCTTATCAGCTTCAGTAGTATCTTCTGCAACAAAAATTCCTCCCACTTCATATTTATACTTCATATCCATTCGCCATTGATCTCTGAAGAAGGTTTTGTGGAACATCTCTGTTAGAGATCTCATTAACTGTTCAAGTTCATCTAGGTCATCAATTAATGATTTCCGAATAGCTATTGACGTATCGACCATTTTATCTAAATCCTGTACTCGCTTTATTTTCTTCATCTAGTCGATGTTTAAAAAGTATATTAATTTTATTTAACAAAAATATATATAGCATAGAGCGATTCAATAGTTTAAAGATGTGAGTGGATACGAATGCCAAGAGGGAAAAAGAAAATAAATAAAGCGATACAACCAACCTCCACCCAAAGTGCTACTGATATTTTTAAAACTGGGATGAATTTCGAGAATACAATTGAATTTATAGAATCTAAAGTACTAGATGCATTTTTCGGGACTATTTGCAGACAGGGTGACTGGGATTTAGCAAAACAATATATTTCAAATGTGGAGGAATGGGTACAAATGCTACAAACAACTGCTAAACTCGAGTTTAATTTCTTACCCGAAGATCTCCAAAATAAGATAATTAAGACTAGCGAGAATCTAGATTCGGGAATCAAAATCTTGTTGAAAGCAATTGAAAAAAAGAATTTTGATGATTCCAACACGGTACTTGAAATGATACTAAAAGAAATTCGGGATTTATATAAATTAAGAGAATAATTCTAAATTTTTACAAACCTGTTCTGATTTAGTCTTCAGTCACTTTATACTTATCTATTATAGCGTTCCCAAACCCATTGAACTTTATTTTATTTCTAATACCATTTTTAAGAAGCAAAACTTTAAAATGGAGTTCTCAAAAAAGTCTAAATTAATAAAATTACCACTTTTTAAAATGAGTTGGTATTATGGTTGTAAAAATTGGCGTTGTAAAATGTGGAAATATAGGTATCAGCCCTGTAATTGAATTATTACTCGACGAACGGGCCGATAGGGACAACCTTGATGTACGTGTAGTGGCATCTGGTGCGAAATTAGGTCCCGCACAGTGTGAAGAAGCGACGAAAAAGATTCTTGATTTCAATCCCCAATTGGTAATCTTCCTCTCACCCAACGCCGGGTTACCTGGACCCGGTAAAGCACGTGAGATCCTCGCAGGAGCCAGCATCCCGTCAATTATAATCTCAGACGCACCTGGAAAGAAGGCAGTTGAAGATATTGAGGCCAAAGGTCAAGGTTACTTCATCTTAATCGCCGATTCGATGATAGGTGCTCGACGGCCTTTTCTTGATCCAGTTGAGATGGCACTCTTTAATTCGAACATTCTCGCTGTTCTTGCCATTACAGGTGTATTGCCATTAGTTTCTACCGAGATCGACAAAGTAATCGAACAGCTCGACAAAGGTGAAAAACCTACACTCCCTCGAATAGTCGTTAATAAGAAGAATGCTATTTCCGCAGCTGGGTTCACTAATCCCTATGCGAGAAATAAGGCAATGGCTGCTCATGAGCTTTGTAAAGCAGTAGCTGGCATAAATGTTGAGGGTTGCTTTAAGACCAAGGGTCGCGAAAATTACATGCCTATAGTAGGCGCTGCACACGAAATGATGCGGGAAGCGATGTTACTAGCGGATCAGGCACGCGAGATCGAAAAATTCGGAAATTCAGTGCTCCGACGTCCCCATGCACCTGATGGGAAAGTCCTATCGAAACGCGATTTTGCCGAAAAGCCAGTCTAAATTATCCTTTCTTTTCCTCTTTTTCTTAACTTATAACGAGCTACTTTTGATGAATCTCTGATGGATTTTGCCGATGTTGTAATGGTTTTTCCCCCTGGTGGCGATGTTTCAAAACCCAATTTTGACTATCATTTAGGTTCATCATATATTATCGCATATTTAAGGAAAAATGGGATAACTGCCATCCAATTCGTAACTAACGAATCCCTTAATGTGTTTGAGTGCGTTAAAAAAATAGTAAGTTATAAACCAAAAATCATAGGTTTTAGTGTTTATCTGGCAAACTATTTACAATGTGCCCTAATCGCGAAAGAGCTGAAAAGATTCGATTCAAATCTGATCATTGTTTTTGGCGGACCTACTCCCACTTTCCAGTCCGAAACTATTATAGAAGATAATCTCAATGTTGATATTTGCGTCCGAGGTGAAGGTGAAGAAATCTTTCTCGATTTAATAAATCTCTTATCTGAGAATGATTATAATTTATCAAATGAAATCCTTCAAAATATTAACGGGATTACTTACAGGGGGCATGAATCGGTTGTTAGAAACCCCGATAGCAACATCTTACTGAGAAATAAATCTGTTAAAAACTATTTGGATAAGTACCCCTCTCCAATTTTATCAGAAGTTATCCCCGCAACCGAAGCTCCCCGGGTTGGAATCATTACAGCCCGTGGATGCAATCAAAATTGTATTTACTGTAATTGTACAATGCTAAGTAAACGGAATATCTTCACACACTCAATAGATCGCGTCATTGATGAGCTAGCTTATCTTGAAGAGTGCAGACAACAAAAAAGAATTGTTTGGATTTGGGATGATACCTTTACTTTATTACCCAATAGGGCTAAAGAAATTTGTGAAAGAATAATTGATAATCAAATTAGGCTTAAACTATCTTGCATTACAAGAGCGGATATAATCACTGAAGACTTGTTAGATCTTCTCGGAAATGCTGGTATTGTTGAAATTGGATTCGGTCTTGAAAGCGCGGACCCTCAGATCTTGAGAAAAATCGGGAAAGTTCACCCTGCTGAAGATGATCCATCCGATAATCTTCAAAAAGAGAAAGATTACATCAAAAAAATAAGACGCATGACTGCTTATGCGAGAAACCTCGGAATTAGAACCTTCGTGTATGTGATGCAGGGGTTACCTGGGGAATCTATTGAGGACGCTCAAAAAACAATGAACTTTGTTGAGGAATTAAACCTCAATTACCACGTCACACAGCATTTGATCATTTACCCTGGCACACCTCTCTTTTCATATTACGAAATATATGGCTATCAGGTACAGAGAGGCTTAAAAAATAAGGTATATCTAAAAACAAATCATCCATTTAATCTACACTCAATTAAAATCGCCCCTAAATCCCTCTTTGAGAAAGACGGACTCGATTATGATAATAAGAATTGGAAGGTCTTAGCCTTTAATACCAAAAGAGATCTCAAAAAGAATTTTTTTGATAATATTATTTTATGTTCCAATTCACTCAAACCAACTTTAATCAAATGGTTACAACGGAATTTGGCTATTAACGGGAATTTTATTCATATCTACACAGATAAACGTGAACTTATTAAAAAACACGATTCCAATCTGTTTGCACTTCACGAATACTTTTCTCCAACTTTGCAATATCACAGTTATGTACGGGATACTACAAATGAATATCCTTTTAGTTTGAGACCTGGGCGGATGCTCATTCATTTCAATGAAACTTTTGGATTCCCCATGGAAATCTATAATTCTGAAGCGGCGCTGTCTTCCTCTAATTCTCCGAACCCTTCCCGAAATAGGAAAGGATCCATTGCTATCGACTTTCGCAAAAAGGATACCCAAAAACTACATGAATTTCTGCTGAAATTGTCCCAATCCGCTAATTTCCTAGACATAGAAGGCTCCTACCCTAAATTTCTTCATTTGTGCCGATGGACAGGTAACTTGGGAAACTGTCTCACTTTTGACACTGCAATTATTGGACAAGATGATCGTATTCGGATTTGTTGGCATGGTGCGCCGATTGGTAAGGTTGGCATGTCCTTTTCCGAATTAATACAAAACTTCAATGCTCTAAAACACAACACTCTGGAGAAAAGAGCTTGTAATACTTGTATCAAAAATGAAACTTGCATACAATGTATTTTCCCTCATCCCTTATCGAGTGAAGAGTATTGCGAATATAAAAAGAGGTATGATACTACTGATATAGCACAATTTCTGAAATTAAACACTCGCTGAAAGTAGAGTTTTTTTATAAAAAAATGAAAGGATTATTTTTTCAATTCTTTGGCTTTTGTCAAAATTCGCTCTAAAATCTCAACATCTGAGAGGCATTCCCCAGGCGCATCAACCACTTTCCGCAATTTAATAGGTACTGAGTCCATCCGATAGGCAGTCCCCTCTTCTTCAACTCCTACAATAGACGGTGGAAGGATTAAATCTGCTAACTCAGTTGTAGGGGTTATGTGCGGCTCAATGGCAATGGTTGGAATCTTCGCCAAGTGTCTGTTAGAAATTGCAGGAAAATTAGAACCTGGATCTGATGCTATAATTAATGCGGCATCCGACTCACCATTCCAGAGTACATCGTTTGCACAATATTCACCTGGATTATATCGTGGATACCCCTTAGCGAAATCGATGGCGAAAGGATACCCTGTTTGCCATCCCCAGACAATTCCAGCTCCCGTTACGTTATAATGGCCCCGCATGGGTGAGATGATCCATTTTGTATGGGAGTTCAATGCTCGAACGAAGTTAATCGCAATATCAATGTTACGATGGCGTCCGAATGTTTGAGTTAACCCCATACCGAAGAAAAGAACGCCAAAATACGCCGTCTTAAAAATTTCGAGCAGTTCGAGGAGTTTCTCCTTGGGCACTCCTGCAACTACATCTGGAATGTCAACCCCATTCAAGGCTGCTAAACCCGCGCTTATTAATTCATAATCCTTGCCCTGTTCAACCGGGACATGGATATCAGCGAGTTTGGCCGCATCGGTATTTCGGGGGTCAACTACAATGAGAGTTCGATCTTTGGCACCCTTATCCCGAAAGAATCCGCGAACGAACATGGAATAGCGACTCATATGGCGTGGATGCGCAGCAGAGGGATTGCATCCCCAATACACGATAACATTCGCCCTCGATTTTATTTCCCCCAAGGTTGCTGCACTCCGTCCACAGTCCTGAATTGCGAGAACGCTCGGACCATGACAAACTGACGCCGTTTGATCGAGTACCCCTCCAACTTCTTCCGCAAGTTTAAACCCTTCCCCTATTGCCTCATTCGAGGTCGATGAAAAGCCATATAATAAAGGACGGTGTGCATCAGTCAGAATTTTTGCAGCTTTGGTGATCGCCTCATCCCAACTAATCGGCACAAGCTCTCCGTTTTTTCGTAGCATCGGTTTTGTGAAGCGGTGATCCGATTCTTTTACACTAAAAAATTTTTTTGTCCCTATCGTACATGCATTGAATGTGGTAATTACTTCATTATCTTTCACATCAATCTCAAGATCGTCACACAGACATCCACAAAATGGACAGGTAATATCAGTAAATTTTTGAATCTCTTCATCAGACATGTCCTGCACCTATTTTTTTAATTCATGCATTAATTCGAGCGCGTTTAATACTTTTTCTCCAGGATCTGCTGTTTCAATTGTTGCCTCAACTCCCTTAAATGAAGGCATCCCGACTGAATATGTATCCACATTCACAATGTGATTTCCCCATGGTCCCATTGGGATATGAGCAATTCCTGGATGAGGAGCATTTTGACTAATAACGGCTCTCACATTTACCGACCCAAAGGCGGTTGTTACTTTCACAATGGTTCCTGTATATATTTTTAATGATTTAATATCTTTGGGATCGAGTTCTACAATCCCAGCGGCTCTTGTATATTCATCACTATGCTTGGAACCTTCAAGAGCGCGCCCCTGCGCCACTGTTCTGGCGGTTATCAGATTTACATTAATAGAGCTAGCCATGAACTCACCAAATTTTCAATGGATTTGTCACCAACACTTTAGAGAATCTCTTTAAAAATTATTTCCATTAGGTAAAAATTAAAGAATGAGATTATATTCCTATGTTATTAACCATTTTAATTCTGAGGCTTAATCATGTTCGATGAAATCCTTCATTCTCCTTTTTTAGATAAGATGTTGAAATTTCTGGATAAACAAAATTTATTTTACCCTGTTGCAAAGAATTTAGGAACGATTGCCACGAAATTTCTTTGGAAATTGGAAAAAGATGATTTCAATATTTATGCTATTGGTCAATCTCATCTAGACGCTGCTTGGCTGTGGCGACGGATCGTAACTATTCGGAAGAATAATGTTACCTTCTCGAATGCGTTGAAACATATGGACGAATACCCCTTCTTCACCTTCTCCTGTTCATCGGCCCAATATTATGAGTGGATGGAGAATTATTTCCCCGAGAAATTTGAAAAAATTAAGCAACGTGTGAAAGAAGGGCGGTTAGAACTCGTTGGAGGCATGTGGATTGAACCTGATCTTAACTGTACCTCTGGGGAATCACTCGTTCGACAGAGATTATATGGACAACGCTATTATTTAGAAAAGTTTGGGAAAATGAGTGAAATTGGCTGGCTTACCGACTGCTTTGGCTATAACTGGACACTACCCCAGATCCTTCGCAAGTCCGGAGCCAAATTTTTCTATACAAATAAGATGTCTTGGAATAAAGTATCGAAATTCCCCTTTATGGTCTTCCATTGGCAATCTCCGGATGGGTCCCAAGTATTGACCCTCAGCATGCCTTATACTATTAATGCAATTATAAATAGTCCTGGAATGGGGCAATTTAAGGAATATACGAGTGTCCTCGAAAATATTGAGAATGATCGGGTGTTTAATTACGAAAGTGATTATGAAGATATCAAGGAACGAAGAACTGGCGATTACATCCATGATCTTCCCATGATCTATGGATTGGGAGATGGTGGGGGTGGTCCCCTTCGTATCGAAATTATTGTTCTGAAGGATCTACTTAGACAGAAGAGCATTCAAGGCTTTATCACGATGCGAGAATACTTCTCAAAAATTGAAAAATCCATTGACCTTGATCGCCTTCCCATCTGGAATGATGAAATGTATTTAGAAGTTCATCGCGGCTGCTACACATCACAAGTATGGCTAAAAGCATTAATGCGGAAAACAGAATTCGCCATGTATAATCTCGAGATTTTAGGAATCGTCGCCTCAGTATTTGGGGGCTGGGGGTATCCAAAGGAAAAACTAAGAAAGATCTGGAAACTGGTTCTGTTCAATCAGTTTCATGATATCTTACCGGGATCTTCCATTCCTGAAGTGTATGTGGATACTCGGGAAGATTTCAAAAAGATCCAGACCGCTATAAATATAGCTCAGGAATCCGCCACTCAATCATTGCTTAAACAAATAAATATCGAACAACCTGGTTTATTAATCTTTAATACTAACTCATGGAAACGGGATTCCCCTATAGAAATCAGTGATGTTGAACCCTCAATTATAAAATCCACAAAAGGGATTGAAATTCCATCTCAAATTAGTGAAAATAAGCAGCTTTTCATTGCTAAAGATATTCCTAGCTGTGGTTATACCTACGTTTCGTTGGATCCCACTGAAAACCTTCCTGAATATAAGACAGATCTCATTGCAGAGGATGCAGAAGAACTAATAACACTTGAGAATACTTTCCTAAAAGTCCAAATTAACAAGAGGACTGGAACTGTCTCAAGCATTTATCACAAAACATTGAAGAAGCAGATACTAACCGCTCCTGGCAACTGTGTACAGATATATGAAGAGATGATGCTCCGTGAAAATCCAGCTTGGAACATCGATCCTAGTTATAACGAAAAGCCCGTGAAATTAGAGGAGGAAATTCAAGTTGAACTTAAAGAGTCTGGACCTGTAAGAGTATTGGTTGAAGTTCGGCGGAAGGTGGAGAAGCCCTCCATTTTAATAGTCCAAAAAATCAGCCTTTTAACCAATACTAATCGTGTTGATTTCAAATTGTATCTGCAATATTATATAAAAAAGACGATCATCAAATTGGCCTTTCCTCTGGATGTAGAAACTGATAAAATTCATTGTGAAATCCCATTCGGTGTTATAGACCGTTTCACCCAACCAAAAACCCCTGCGCAAAAAGGGCAATGGGAAATTCCGTGTCATAAATGGGTGGATGTTTCCCAATCAGATTACGGCGTTACCCTCATAAATAAGTCAAGGTACGGCTTTGATGCCCGATATCACCCCAAATACAAGAATGTTGTGCGAATGACCGTTTTACGGATCCCCGTCTATCCCTCCGCGGGCAATCCCCTCATGAGTCTGATCCCCAGTGGTAAATATCATGAACAATCTGAGTTTTCTGTGGATTATGCTCTTTACATTCATAAAGGTGATTGGATTGATGCTCAATCCTATTTACCCGCCTCTGAGTTTAACAATCCCCCTATTCAAATCCCAGTCAACAAGAATACCGGCGCCCTCCCTGAAGAATTTGAATTTGTTAAAGTGGAGCCGACGAATGTATTAGTCAGTGCAATCAAGCTCCCGGAGGATACTCAAAATAAAGCTCTCGTTCTTCGGGTTTATGAAACTATAGGCAAACCAACCGAAGCTGACATGAAATTTCATGAACGTATTTCCATTGAAAGCGTTGCAGAAACTGATCTTTTAGAGATGAACCCTCAAGAATTCCTTGCTGAAAAAGACTCGGTGCATTTTAGCATAAAACCATTTGAAATAAAGACATTTCTGATTAAATATCAAATCTCAAGCTAAAACATTATTTTTTTATTAATCTGAGGGCTCCATTTGGACAAACTGCTTCACAAATCCCACATTCCCCTTCTATTTCTTTGCAGAGGTTGAGATTTAATACACAGCAAACCCCGTTGATAGCGCGGAGCAGCACGTCATTTGATTTTGGTGCTATTCCTTCTCCACAAGACGGTTGAATTTCAATATTGACTGGGCACGCCATTATACAGCAACTGCAGCCACTGCATAGTTCCGGATCAATATGTATCTCGAGATCAACCACCTTATATCCATCCAGCTGAGTTTTTGAATCTGTATTAAGAGGGACTCGTATGATATTAAAATTATAGGCAATTTATTCATTCACTTAAGTTTTTAAGTTTATATTCTCTATACTGAATTAACGCAAAGGATTTTGTTCTAGGGTGGGAAAATGGTTGAATTATTTACGATGATCATCTTTTTTAGCATCGTGTGGGTGATCGCGGGAACTATCATTTTCCTACACGGAATTCAACTCTTTAGAAACCCTAAAAATAGTTGGTATCAAAAACCAGATACACCTGAGAAAACAATCAAGGACTTTAATATTGTGCTCTTGGCTATTGGATTATCAATGATACTTTTTGCAATAGCTTCCTTATTTATTCAACCTGAAGCTTGGTTGGTTTTCTTCCTAATGGATTTATCATTCATTCTTGTGTTGCTAGGTGGATTTTTCATGCTCAAGCCGGGAATAATAATTATAAAAGATGCATATAATCCTCCAACCGCCCCTGGGAAGCGGCAAGGTCTGTTTCTCCTCATCTCTGGACTAATCTTCCTTGTGCTAAGTATCTTGGTAATATACCTCGTCTATTTTTTCTTATAATCTGAGATTTAATCTTATTTAGATAATACCCTGTGGATTGAAAATATTTTTAATGCCTTTATCAGAAGTTAAAGTGAACATTTTTGGATTGATAGAAAATGCAAACTGACACAGAAGAAGTAACCGAGCAACGGGTATACCGTCCTAAAGTGAATATGCGCTTGTGTATTGGCTGTGGCGACTGTGTAGTCGCTTGTCCCATTAATAAAAAGCCAGACGGCTCAACCGATGAAAGCAAAACCATCTTATCAGTTCAAAACGGACTATTATGTATTGACAATGTTAACTTATGTGATGGTTGCGGCGTTTGCATTGAAGCCTGTTTGCCAAAAGCAATTTCCATTGAATTCCCAGTTCAGGAGGAAGAATAAATGTATCCTGCTTTTGTTCGTTCAATTGATGAAAATACACAAACAATAGAAATGCGCATGCTCAATTTGAAGACGGCGCTAAATCATAATCTGAAAAAATGCCAAGGCTGTCTAACATGCCTAGTCATATGCCCGAAGGATGCTATCTCCCGTGGTCCAATCGGTGCCGTAGCAAGAGATGATCCTGTTAATCAAAACCTTGCTAAAATATTAATCGATCAAAACAAATGCAGCTTCTGTGGTATTTGCGATGTTTTATGTCCTTACGGTGCACTCTACCTCCTTATTGATGGGGAACGTAAAATACAGCTTATTAATGAAAAAGCCCTTCCTAACTTAATAATAGAGGAAATAGATAGCCCCAAACTTGACTTTAAAGTGAAGAAATATTGTGAAGGGGAAGTCAAGGTAACCCCTGAGAACTGCGTTGGTGGCTGCAGCACTTGCGCGCTTGTATGTCCTCAGGAAGCGATCACTATTCCAAAGGCTGAGAAAGGCTGGGAGAAGACCCCAAAAGTCTCCGTGGATAAAGACAAATGTATCTTATGTGGTGCTTGCGTAGCAGCATGTCCAACTCATGATGCTATTGAAATGCAACGAACGGAAATAAAGTATGAGGGCGAATTTACTGAACCTTTTTGGCCAAACATAGTTAAAAAGCTGACAACGAAGATTGTCTCTGGAACCTCCATTAAAAAACAAACTGAACTCAAAGAAGAATAAATTCATTAACCTTTTATCATTTCTCATTTAAATCTGGCGACCTTTTTTGAGTGATCCGACTAAAATTTTAGTAATTTTCGATTTAGACTTCACGCTGATTGATAATTCATTTACTATTTGTAAAGCATTCGAGTATGCGTTAATACAATTTCAAATAACTCCTCCCCCGAAAGTGGAAATAATAAGAAAGATTGGTATTCCTCTAGAAGAAATGTTTTTAGATTATATTGATGAAGCTAAGGCTAAAAAAGGCGTGCTTCTCTTTCGTGAATACTACAGCACTCATTTTTTTGAGGGAGTAAAAATTATTACGGGGGCGATTACACTCTTAGAAGAATTAAAAGAGATAGGTTATCGATTAGCGTTATTAACCTCAAAGAAAACCGAATATGCAATTAAGTTATTGAAACATATAAACCTCGAGAAATATTTTGAAATTATAATAGGCGAACAGGCGGAATTTAAACCTAAACCTGATCCCGCATCCATCAATCTAATTGTATCAAAATTTCCTGACGTTAAAAAGACCTTTATGATCGGTGACCATGTAGTAGATGGTCTGGCTGCTAAAAATGCAGGGATTTTTTTTATTGGGGTCTTAACTGGAAATACCACACATGGCGATTTAAAAGCGTCTGCCACCCCAGAAGCAATTATTTTAGAAAGTGTCCAAGAAATTAATCCTACTCAACATTTAATTTGACTTCCTTCTAAACTTTTAATTAGATTTGTTGAGGATTCAAGTGTATGGATTTCGAGAGATTAATTAATCCCAAGGTTTGTGCGATAATTGGGGCTTCAAAAAACTCAGGAAAAGGCTCTTATCGCTTCTTAGAAGGGTGGACGCACAATAAGTTTAAGGGCAAGATTTATCCGGTTACAGTAAATCCAGAATATACCGAAATTTTGGGATTAAGAACATATCCCGATATCCGCGAAGTTCCAGACGAAATCGATTATGTGTTAATTGCTATTCCTGCTAAGCAAGTCGTCGAGGAAGTCCAGAAGTGTGTGGAGAAAGATGTAAAGTTTATTGTAATTTTCACGTCTGGCTTCCGAGAAGTCGGAAATAAGCAGATGGAAGATGAAATTTTGCAAGTTGCTAAGGGGAAATCACGAATACTCGGCCCAAATTGTATTGGAGTGTATTCGACTGAATCAAGAATAGGTTATTTTTTGGATCAACCTATATTTGAGCCAGGCAATGTTTCATTTATTTCTCAAAGTGGGGGTATGGCACGAAAATTTATATGGATGAGCTACTCACGTGGATTTAGAATTCGTGCTGCTGTTTCTATCGGGAATACTATCGATGTTTCTATCAGCGAATTGCTAGAATATTTTGCTGGTGACCCTAAAACCATGATTATTGGTGCTTATATTGAAGCCATTAAAGAAGCTAACAAATTCTTTCCGCTCCTCAAAAAAATTTCACCTAAAAAGCCTATAGTTATTATGAAAACTGGTCGCACTTCAAAGGGAAAAGTTGCTGCTCAAAGCCACACAGGTGCTATTGCAGGCTCGCATGAAGTTTTTTCCGCAATGGTGAAACAAGCGGGGGGAATCCTCGTTGATAGCTACGTTGAATTGACAGATACAATACTCGGCCTTCAACATTTGAAGGATCATTTACCCTTGGGAAAAAATGTCGCTATTATTAATACTGGAGGGGGAATTGCCGTAGAAATTACTGATATGTGTGAATCAATGGGACTGAAAGTAGCAGATATTGCAAACGAAACCAAAGAAAAGTTACAATCCTTTATTCCCAGTATTAATACGATCTTCGATAACCCAATTGATCTGGGAGCCTATGGATTTCAGCCGGAGGTATTTGGTCAAGTCATAAAATACATCTCTCAGGATCCGAATATTCATTCTATCCTGACTGTGCACGAAATAGAAAGATTCCCCCCTCTTAATGATCGTCTGAATATCCCTGATATTGGCGAGATATATACACAAGTTATGCAAAAATACAGAAATCCATCCAAACCCATTATCTCTATCATTCCACGTTCGTGGGAACGTGTAGATAACTTCATTTCATATAAAAATTTTCAGAACGATTTGTTAGAAGTTGGAATTCCTAGTTATGATTCCCCAACGAGGGCCATCATTACGCTAAAAAAACTTATTCAATATAATAGGTTCTTAAGAAACCAGTCAAAAAAATAGAGAATCAGAAAAATCAATCGTATGAACTGGAGTAGGAGTTATGACGAGCTGTGGTTCAAAATCAGGCATACTATATTTGTTAATCGGGAATTCAGGATCTGGGAAAGATTCGCTTATTAACTGGGTGCTTGAACATTGGCCTTCAAGCGAGCTAGCTCCAATTGTACCCACGCGGTTCATTACTCGACCTCCATCCCCTGAAACTGAGGAATTTAAGTCAATATCCGAAAGTAAATTTAAAGAACTCTCAAAAGTTGGGGCTTTTAGTTTACATTGGAAGAGTTATGATATTTATTACGGTATTAGAACTGAAATTGAAGAAATTTTAACTCAGGGACGATCAGTACTCGTCAACGTTAGTCGTCAGATTGTCACTGAGGCTCGAACCCAATTTCCAAACGTCTGTGTTATCTTTGTTGAAGTCCCCTTTCTCATAACTGAATCCCGAATCCGCGCTCGCGGGCGGGAACATGGTGAAGATCTCGAGGAACGCTTGAAACGGGCAAGACAGAATCAAGATTTTCCAAGTGCTGATTTTGTAATTGATAATTCTGGGGATCTTGATGCAGCCGGTAGGCAATTATTGAACATATTATTAGACGTCGGTAAGTGAGCCCTAGAAAAATTCACCACCTTATTAATAAAATCGAATTCTTATAATATAATCTAAGGTGTATTTGGTATGTTAGAAAAACTCCAAACCTCTCCCAGCAAAAAGAAACTCCTAGTGATTACACTTGTTTCACTAGCGGTATTTATCGTCCTTACAATAATATTTCGGTTTTATGAAACCGCATTAAATCCCGATGGAACCGGCTACGGCATCATTGAATTTGAGTTTGCCTTTGATCAAGCTACCGCAACAACGATGTTAAGTACTTGGGGTTCGGCGGGTCGTGCAATTGCTCTTGAATCTGTCTATCTAGATTTTATTTACATCGCTGCATATGGGATTGGCCTCTTTTGCTTAACAATTCATCTCATGCGGGCTCTAAAAGACCGCTGGCATAATATCGGACTTATTTTCGGAATTGCAGCTCTTCTTGCAGGCATCTTTGATATCATTGAAAATATAAATCTAATGATCATATTGAATGAGCCATCTACCTTTCCTGCATCCGCTCCCCTCATTGCCGGTGTTTGTGCTGGTATAAAATTCAGTCTCCTCTTTGCCTCTATCGGCTTCATAGCTTTCGGGGCTATTGCCCTGTTACTTCGAAAACTGCGAACGACTACCTCAACTGATTAAACTCCTTTTTTTTATTCAACTGTAAGTACCTGACAGCCATCCTCAAGTACTATTATTGACTTTTCAGCTTGTGCCACTGGTTGGTTGCTGGCTTCAATGAGAACTGCGTACCCATGGATAATATTCTGGCTTTTTAATCGATTCAATGTTGGTTGAGGTATTGGATTATACCATCTGAACGAGAACGGAAGTTGGCGTCGCTTTCCCCAAATACTATTAACTAAGCGTGTAATTTGGGCCGGCATATTTTTTACTTTTCGTTTCAATAATGAATGGATGTACTCTTCCTGCCCATTTATCACATAACCTGCGGCTGTAATTGGAGTTGCAAAAGGTTCCAATGCAAAAATATCCCCATTTTTAAAGCGATAATCATTATTTCGCTCTTTAGTTCTTACACTCGGTACTGAAACACCCGCATGTAATTTAAATTGTTGCATTAAATGCCCTGACAGGTTTGAAATTGGTCGTACTCCGAAGCTCTGCATCGTCTCTTGAACTGCAATTGCCACCTCTCCAACTTTCACACCCGCCTTTATAGTTTTAATCGCCGTTTCCAGACCCGCATTTGCTGCATCAATTAAAGTTTTGTACTTATCGGTTCCAACCTGAATTGATATTGCCATATCTGTTGTATAACCATCAATTTGGACTCCCAAATCCAGTTTCACTAGCCCTTCATCAGGTACAACCGATTGATCTCCTATCGGACATGCATAGTGGGCCGTGATTTCATTTATACCAATGTTTAATGGAAAGGCAAGGGAAAAGCCTTTTTTCTGGACCATCTCATTCTCTATAAATTCCGTAATCTCAATTAATTTCCTACCAGGCGTAACTTTTTCTCTTCCTTTTTTTAAGGCAGTAGCTAATATTTTCCCTGCCTGAAAATATTTCTCGAAAATTTCATCACTTGCCATAATTTAATCTCCTAATTTGGTTCTTCCACGATCAGCTAGCAGATCTTTCACGTTTTGGATGTCCTTTGGAGCTGTTTTAATAGTCATTAAATAGCAAAAGCCAGTGAGTATGAAGAATAAGAGCGTTATAACGAGCGCCCAGATCCATGACCATTCGAGCGTTTGAAGGAAGATAAAAGTATGATCAGAGGGCGATGTGACTATAAATGGGGTAAATAACAATAATTGAATGCTTGGTAAAACGACCAGCCCGGCAGCCCGCCCGATCCCATTAATAAAATTAGCAAAGCCATACATCGTGCCTCGATGCTCTGGTAAATTCACATCCCCAACAAGGGCAAAGAAATTCGGTGAATCTGCTGATGAAAACATTGCTGCCAATAAGGCACATAGAAAGGTTAGAAAAAATAATGGATTTGAGACTAATTGGCCAAATAAATAGCCTAATAGCGTCCCAAAATCATTTGTGTTAGGAATGCCCGGCATTTGAAATGGTATAAACAGCATTCCAATTATAAGTGGAATTCCTAAAAAAACTCCCATAGCGCTTATAATTGGCCTTGCCTTGTAAGTCCTCTTTTGATATTTATCTCCAAGCCAACCAAAGAGAACCGAGAAGACACCCCCAAATGTAAAGAATCCTGCAATTAAGGGCGCAACTACGTTGGCAGGGGCACTTGGAACGCCCTGTGCTATTAATTTAAAAATAAGGACGGTGGGGAGCAGTATCAATCCCCCCCACCCCACTTGAGCAAATAATCCCTGCAATATTAAATATCTATTTGTTTTTATACCTAGAATATAGCGAAGATCTTCACGTGTAATTTTATAATCATAAGTATCCCCCTCTGAAAATAGATCCTGCAACTCCTCCTCCGTGGCTCCTCGTTCTGGCTCAACTGTGAAGAAATATGCTATTATAAAACCAAATGTAATCACTCCTAAAATCCAAAAAGAAGCATTCCAACCCAATTGTGTATTGAAATAAACTGCCAAGACATACCCCACCGTGACTCCGGCTCCTTGAGATAGCCCCCAGAATGATAAAACTAATCCGCGATTGGATGGCGAGACAAAATCCACTATAATAGAGAAGCCTACGGATGCAATGCAACCTAAACCGATTCCTGTTAATATCTGAAAAATTACCAATTGCGTAAAGTTTTGTGAAAAGGTCGTTAAAGTAATGCAAGTCGCCCAAAGGATTGTTCCATAAAGCATTAATTTTTTTCGACTGAACTTATCCCCCGAATACCCCCAGAAAAAGCTTGTAAACGCTGTCACAAACGTAACTACTGCTACTGCAATAGAAACGAGTCCTGTAGTTTCTTGAGTGAGACCGACCCCTAATGCCACACTTGGTAGAGTGGCTGGTATCAGCGATATTGCGGCATTATCTAGTGAAGCAATGATGATAAATACAATAACCGTATAGAATTCTCGTTTGTTCATCCAACCTTCACTGACTTACAACTTCTTTAATTTAAAGGAAATAAATAATGATGAGCATTACTCCTATTAATATTGCTTCCGGAATTACACCATACCGTTTCTCATTCCAATCTGGAAGCCATGAAAAAAATCTGTTCCGGAATTTATCAATGAGCGGGTGGATTTCATATCCCTCCAACCATGTTGGGTCTTGTTTGAGTTTCCGCACGCCTCTAATAAATCCCCAATCGTAGATATCAATTAACACGCTAAATCCCATCGCTATCCAGAAAGGGTTCCAAAAATAAATTAAAACGACAGCGCTTGCTGCATAGATAATGATATGGTAACTAACCCAGAATTTATCTTTGGTTTGGGGTTCCTTCAAGTGATAAGTCATCCGAGCTAAGCTGTCCACTAGAAAATGTGAAAAGAATGCGAAAATAATTACTAAAACCAACCCTAAGGGTGGTAATATATCTATTAAGAGTATTTGAATAATAATCCCGACTAAAAAGTGGGAAATTGCCTGTATACTTCTCACCAATTACCTTTTACTAATTATAATCATTTCTAAATTTGTATTTCATTAATCCAATTAAGACTTGTAATAAAAATCCTCAGGAATAAAAGTTTAAATATATTGAATCAATATTCATAAGTGAATCATGATTCACTTTTATAGAATTAGGTGATTTGATGAAATACCGAGTTGTTCGAGAAACACGTCCCGCAACGTTTGTTTATCAACCTATTGGTGATGAAGAAGATCGAACTGAAGAAATAAATCTCACATTTGAAGAGTTAGAGGCCATCACACTGATAAACTTAGACTTTCTATCACAACGCGATGCTGCAGATAACATGAGCATCTCTCAGCCCACTTTCAACCGGCTTTTAAATGGAGCCTACCGAAAACTCACCCAATTCTTAGTAAGTGGAAAAATATTAAGAATAGAAGGAGGAAATTATATGATTGCCCAAACTGAAAGATATTTTTTATGTTATGACTGCAAAGCTGAATTTAGCGTTCCTTACGGTACCCCTCGACCAGCTAATTGCCCTAACTGTAACAGTACAAATATTCATCGGCATCCTGCTGATACAGGCGCGAGACATCGGGGCGGACGAGGTCCGGGCGGTGGCCGCGGACAAGGCGGACGAGGATATGGCGGCGGACGTGGACGCGGACAAGATTATGGTCTAGGTCAAAATCCCGGAACCCCCTAATATAATAACTAAAAGGTGGAATATATGTATATCGCGATTCCTTGTAATAGCCCTGGAGGGCTTGAGGCACTAGTTTCAAACCATTTCGGGGAATGTGACCTCTTTACGGTTGTTGATATTGACCCAAAGACCCCTGACATCAATGAATCCAACGTACAATTAATCGATAATCCCGATCATCTTAATTGTGGAATGGTAATCTTACGCTTAAAAAAAGTAGGAGCTGAAGCCATTATTCTCAATAAAATAGGACGAACGGCACTTGAAATTCTCCAAAAGGAAAATATCCCGCTCTATGCAGGGCATGGAATCGTCCAGGATGTTCTCAAACAGTTTACCGCCAACCAGTTACAAGAAGTTTCGGACGCCAATATCTGTGCCGGCAAAGAGTGAGCTTTAAACCCACTTTTCTATTTTTTTTCACCATCTTCGGACATCATACTAATAATATCTTCCAGAATTTCCTCATCTAATTCATCGATACGACGATTTGTCATTTCGATAACTGCCCTCCCAACCCAACCACAGTTTTTACAAACAACTCTGGTAGGACTCAAGGGGGAATACATCCCTACTATATCCAATATCTGAATCATCGGGGATTTACACTGGGGACAAATCCGAAGGTCGAAATTTACTCCCTTTCTTTTTAAGTCTTCAAGAATTTCGAGATTTTTCTTCACATTCTCATCTTGATTCATGTGAAAAACCTATATTTTTTTGAAACCCACGTTTGGATGTATCCTAAGGTTTTCATTTTACGTCTTATCACAATTACATCTTATCACATTCAATAAAAACGCTTTTATAATTAAGAAAAAAATCTATCTTCGATTTCAAGAAATTCTAAGGTGAAAATAATGCCTGATAGTTCTAAAATGATCACGATACTGATCTCAATAATTGGTGGATTGGTAGCAGCATCTGGTGGATTTACCTGCGCTATGGCTCCTGACGTGCCTACTATTCTCTTAGGTGTTTTAATTGCTATTTCTGGCGGAACCATTTCATTTGTCAGCGGTCAACTGGAAAATAAAAATATAGTTCGGGGAATTATTGGATTAAATGGTGGACTCGTAGCAGGGATTGGTGGGAATTTAGCTGGTATTTTCGCAGGTCTTCTTCTGTGGCCTGGTATAGTAATTGGAATCCTTGTTGCTGTAGCTGGTGGTTTAGTTGCCCTGATTAGTTTTTCTCTTGCCCAAAAAGAAAAAGATAAGTAAATCAAAAACTTCAACTTCTTTTCTTTTTTTAGGAAGATGGAATCTGAAATCTCCACAATTTGAATATAACTATCCTCAACTCAACTTTTGAGAAATTCCATTGGAAAATAAAATTAAAAAAAGGGGCGCGAAATTCTATTTCGCCATTTTCTTGAACGGATTTCCATAAATAGTATAAACTCCCCAGTCGACTGGGTTCCTTAAATCCGCATAGACCTGCTTTCTCGCTAAGAATAGACTTTCACTAACATCTTTTCCTTGGAGGAAATGTTCATAGAACGCTCGCATGAAATGGGGTGCTACTGAATCATCTAATAGCCAATGCGTTGCTACAATACTTGTAACGCCTGCAAGGGTTAGCCCACGAATTAGGCCGACGAGTTCATCTCCACCTTTAGAGATATCGGCTCTCCCTGTCTCGCAGGCGCTTAAGATACAAAGAGGAGTCCCTTTAAAACCTTGCATTACTAATTCTGTAACGGTGCGAAGATCATAGCCATCTGCACGGTAAAAGAGCAAACCACTCATCCAAGGATCTTTCTTAATCGGGTCATAAACACCGTGTCCCGCAAAGTGAATAATTCCAAATTCCTGATCCACCAATTTTACAAAGGCAGATTCGATAGCTTCCTCGTGATCCAACAATTCAAATTGTTGCTTCTCCTTTTTTAAGACCTCCTTGATAGAACGTGCCTCTAGATCTGCACCTGGTAAATCCAAATTTTTGATGTTATAATTAGGATTCGCAATGAGGAGAATATTTCGCGTTTCTTTTTCTCGTTTCATGCAAGACCGAAGTAAACCTAACGAATAACTACGAATTATAGGGAGTTTTAAACCAATTTTCTCCACAATTTCCCATGGAAAGAGATGAAGAATTCCTTGTGGTATCAATAAAAGTTTTTTCTTATTCTCCAAGGTTTCTATTAGTTCAATTGGAAGCAATTCTGTTAATTTCTCTTGTAATAATTTCAATTTTTCCATCGCAACTTTCTGCGCTTGCCGAGTGGGTTTCGCAAAGTTTTCATGGAACTCTCGATTGAGACTCTTCAATTGTTCTTTTTCAAAGTTATTGCTTTCAAATACTCTCATCGTCTTCTCATCCCAAACCAAAATTTTAAATTTCTCTTGATATTGATACCAGTTCGGAAAATAGAGTAATTCCCAAACAATAACCTGATCCTGCTTAAACAATTCCTGATAATCTGGTACTGGATCATACTCTTTGGTAACCCGAGTTAATCCTGGATCTTTACATTTCTCCATAAGCTGGGTCCTAATCTTCTTCAATTCAAAGCCCCTCTCCTCCAATTGCTTCATCGTCATAGATCGTGCTTTCCCTTTTCTACTTTCCGTCTCTGCCACATTTTGCAATTGGCTAATTTCATAGACTAGCTTCTGTTCAATCTCAATTAACTTCTTTAATTCAGGACAGGTCTCAATTTTCACTCTTCCTGATTCAAGCTTATCTGTAATCTCTCTTGCTTTTGATAACTCCAGAAATTTCAGCGCCTGCCGTAAATATTCTTCTTTTGGCTCTTCTTGAAATCTTTCTACCAGCATTTCTGAAATAGCCTCATACGGTCCCAATTGCGTAGATCGGTAAGAGATGCGAACCTCCTCTGATTTAAGCTTACCTATTAACCCTTCTTGAATATCTATTGCTTTTATAAATTGTTCCAACGCCTTATCATATTTTTTTTGCCACCAAAAACTGAAACCTATATTCGTGATTGCTAAGCTCTCCCGATTTAGATCTCCTAAATCGTGATTAATTTGGCGTGCTTGTTCTAAATATTTTATTGCCTCTTCCTGCTTGCCCCAAGCCTGATAAACAAATCCTACATTATTCAATCCGATCGCTTTACTATGTTGATCCCCTAACTGTTCTGTCATTTCTAATACTTTTTCATAAGTTTTAATTGCTTCCTTATACTTTCCCTCCACCTGCAAAAGGAGCCCTATATTGTTTAAAGAAACATTAACACCTCTGGGATCATTGACCTCTTCGAATACGCCCATTGCCTCTTGAAAATAATTATATGCTTCTTCCTTTTTACCTTGAAGAAAGTAAATCTCCCCAATATTATTGATTGAAACTCCAGTTTGATGTAAATTTCCTATCTCCTGCTGAATTTGAAGACTCCGTTGGTAATATTGAATTCCTTCCTCATATTTTCCCCAAGTACGATACACCAAACCGATATTGTTTAAGGAGAGTGCGAAATCTCGTCTATTTCCAATTTCTTCACAAATTTTACGTGCTTTCTCGTAGTATTTAATAGCCTCGTCGTAGGACCCCCACGTTAAATACACCCGACCGATGTTGTTTAGGGGAACTCCCATATCTTTTTTAGATCCTAAAGTCTCAATGATGTTCAAAGCTTCTTGGAAGTATTTTAGTGCTTCCTGAAATTTACCCCACAAAAAATAAACCTCTCCAATATTACTTAAGGCTGTATATTTTGCTTGTGCATTTCCCGCCTCCCCTAATATTTGTAAGGCTTGGTTGTAATACATAATCGCCTCTTCATACTTCCCCGTAGCTTGGGAAACCAAACCTAAATTATTATAGGCGTACCCTTTAGTTTGAATATCTCCAGTTTTCACACCTAAATCCATGGCTTGGTTAAAATATTTTACTCCCTCGTCATACTCTGATTTTAAAATAGAAACCAAGCCAATACTATTCAGAATGTTACCCTTTACTTTCAACGCTCCTATTTCCTCAACTAAATCTAAGGCATCTTGATAATAACCCAGCGCTTCATCATATTTCGCCCAGGAGTTATAAACATCTCCAATATTATTCAATGTAACTGCTTTCGACCGGATAATCCCTATTTCTTCCCAAATTTTAAGTGCTTCTTCGTATTGTTTTATTGCTTCATCATATTTTCCCCAGTGTAAGTAAAGTAATCCAATATTATTAAGGGAAGCTGCTATATTCCTTGTATCCCCAAGGCTTTTATATATTGAAAGAGCTTTTTGACCATACTCGAGAGCTCCTTTGAAATTCCCCTGAATACGATAAATTTCTCCTATATTATTTAATGGTACTCCCCAAGGATGAACTCCTTCTATGGTGTTATAAGTATCTAAAGCCTCCTGAAAGTACTTGAGCGCCTCATCATAACGTCCTTGGGACAAATGGATCATTCCAATGTTATTCAAAGACACAGAAACGCCAGCGATCTCTCCAAGCTCTTTTCGAAGATCTAATGATTCCTGATAGTATTTTAGTGCCTTTTCAAAATTTCCCCTATTATTATAGAGAAATCCTATTCCGTTTAGGGTACCTGCCTTACCTAATCTCATATCATCGTTTTCGGGATATTGGTTCCAGATTTCTAATGCTTGTTCGAAATGTTGTAGAGCAACGTCATGATTTCCTAAGCTAACATCTATCTGCCCCATACAGGTCAAGCACATACCTTTATACGAAGGATCTTCGAGATCTTCACAATATTGTAATACCTCTTGGTATTTTTGCATAGCCTGATCATATTCTCCTTTCCCTTCTAAAATCCTACCAATATTAAACATACTTGATGTTATTAATTCGGCGTTATTCACTTCTCGCGCTTTTTCTAAAACTTGATTATAAATCTTTAACGCCTCATCAATTTTTCCTTGGTTCTGTGCGTCAATTCCTGTCTGCAGTAAATCAAAAATCTCATCACTCATCTTACCATCTTCCTATTTTCAATTAATAATTGTTATTTAATTACTATAATGATAATAAAAAAATCCTAAACTTACTTTAAATTACTAGCTTAATTATGAATAGCTATTCGAAAAAAAAACTTGGAGTGTCTTAAATCTGAAGGAGAATCATGTTGATAAAGCAGAATCTACTGTAGTTAAAGAAAAAAAACCAGCGAAACTACATAAACAGGCAAAGGAATATTTAATTTTTCAATTATATGTAAGTTCGGAGTATATCTTTACTAAATTCGGCTTAGATGAACTTAAAAGATACTATCAATTCAACCAAGAAAGTTTTTTCAACTTAAAACTGAGCGGGGTGTTGAAGCTACTTGAGGGTGTTATTAAAAGACTTCCCAAACGGCTTAAAATTAAAGAAGGGTTGAAAACCTTTCTTGATCAAATGCAGTTCCTTGAGGATCCTAAACATTTACATGTGCGTGAAATCACTAACCAAAAAGCGACGTTTGAGATAACAAAATGCACGGTTCGGAAAGAATTCAATAAGCTCGCCAAGAAGTCGGGTAATACTGAGTTAATTGATAAGTGTTGTCTATGGTGCATTGAATCAATCCCCTATGCTACGAATTATGGATTTGAGTATCGCATTGAAATAACCGAGAAAGGCTGTTTGAATTATTTAGAATGAAAAATAGTGATTCAAAAAAGAGTGGGATTTGGTGCTAGACGCATCAATCATATGTTAAAAAGCTTATCTAGGGCTTTTGAAGGTTCTCTAAAGAAGCTACTTTGAAACTCTGCATCCATAGATAATTTATCAACGGCGGTCTGAACATCTCGGTCTGTGATTTTGTTGGAAGATACCAATTTATCCAAGTTATGAACAACGATATTGATTTGGTCCTTCTTCAATCCCGCCCTTTCGAGTGAGCTTATCTGATTACTTGTTAATCCTATTTTCTTCATCTCCATTCAAAAAAATGTGAAATCTTTATATTTTTTTACAACGTTAGTTTTGAGATATTTAAGTATTCTTGGAAACTTTTTAAAGTCCCAGATAAACAGAATGCGCATAATACTTTCAGCCATCTCTCTCACCCATATCTGTTTAATCTGATCAAGTGGACAAAGAATCTTTTTAAAGTGATCCACGATCTTTTATGTTAGTGATGAAAATGCATGTAGTAAAACTTAGAACCCAGTTAAAACTTACATCCGCAAACTTGTATGATCAGTTATCCTCTGAACAGAAGATTATTATTCTGAGAACGCTCTTTGGAGGCTCTCTTGAGAAAGTCGCTTTTTGGGATCTCTATCGAACGCTAAAAAAACTCAAATCTCACTATCGGTTTGGTGAATTCCTGGTTACAAAATAAACCCAATTTTTTATAAAGAAACGGAAGAATCAATAATTAATTAATTCATATCTACTACTTTGGGGTACGAATGGAAATTAAAATTCTCTATGATAATGAGGCTAAATCGGGATTTCAAAAAGGCTGGGGTTTCTCGTGTCTGATTGAACTTAATAACGTGAAAATTCTCTTTGACACCGGTGATGGTCCCGGTTTTTTATTAAACCTACAAAAATTTAATGTAAATCCAGACGAAATTCAATATGTTATTTTATCCCACCCCCATCATGATCATATTGGCGGATTAGGTCATTTATTCCAAATTAATTCTGATCTAAGAGTGATTGTCCCATCCTTTTTTCCAATCAACTTAAAAATGCAGATAATGTCCTCTTGCCAGATGCATGAGACATTTGGCTATGAGCAAGTCTTGGAAAATGTATATGTCGATACAGCTATGAATCACCTGTATGAACAGTTTTGCCTCGTAAAGCTGGATCAGGGGCTCCTTATTGTCACAGGATGCGCCCACCCTGGATTGGACCTTATTTTAAAAAGAGCAGCTGGATATGGTTTCCCAATTTTTGGTGTAATTGGTGGATTCCATGGATTCAGGAAATTTGAAGTTCTGAAAGATCTAAAATTTGTGGCTCCCTGCCATTGTACCAAATATAAAGAGGATATTCTTAAACGCTTCCCCAACACTGCCCAGCTCTGCGCATCCGGCACGGCTTTTCAATTTTAACTTTTCCATCTTCCGAAATTTAAGTTCAATGATAACAAACCCTTTCTTATCACTACGTAAATAAATTCAATTATCATACTTCGACAACTATTTTAAAGACTTGAATAATCGTAAACCAAATTCATGTACGAGGTTTGAAGATGTCAAGTGTATTTTATACTCCTGAAGAGGTAGAATTTAGGAAAGAACTTCACGAATGGCTGAAAGAGAACATAACTCCCCTCGTGAAACCCGCAATTGATGGGGATTATGATTCCGTTAGGAAAGCGCTAAAAATAATGGGAAAAAAAGGGCTCCTTGGCTCAATCCACGACCCCAAATACGGTGGTAGTGGAAAAGGCGCTGTTTGGGAATCGATTCTAGCAGAAGAGGTTGCTGGGATTAACGGGGCTATTGAAATGACCCGTCTGGTGAGCGCAACGTTATTTGGAATGCCTCTCACAACCTATGGTACCGAAAAACAGAAGCAAGAAATATTACCAAAACTCACAAAAGGTGAAATCATTGGCGCGATCGCTATGACCGAAGACACCGCAGGTTCGGATTTGACGATGATGAAGACTGAGATCACACGTGAGGGTGATGAATACGTTGTAAATGGTCATAAACGCTATATTACTAACGGTGGGAAAGCAGATATCCTTTCACTTTACGGTGTACTCACGAACATTGATGAAAAGAATCCCCGAAAGAAAATCACGGGTGTTCTCGTTGACACGAAGACGAAAGGATTTAAGGTAGCAGAAGAATATGATCTTTCTGGAATGGAAGGTGCTTCAGTAGCTCGATTGGAATTCAATGATATGCGCGTACCTGTGGAAAATTTAGTTGGAGAGGAAGGTAAAGGATTTTATATCCTTATGTCCGAATTGGATGTTGAACGTGTAGGAATGGCAGCGGCTTGCGTAGGGCATGCCCAAGCTGCATTTGATATTGCTCTAAAGTATTCTACTGAACGCATCCAGTTTAAAAGACCTATTGCTAATCTTGAAGGCGTGAGTTTTCGGTTAGCTGATGCTGCTACCAAGCTTCAAGCTGCTCGTCTCTTAACACTTGAGGCGGCAAAAATGATAGATGCTCACCGAGAAAAAGAAGCCACAATTACTGCTTCGATGGCATTTGCGTATGGTACCGAAATGGAGCTTGAAACGACCAATTCTGTGGTTATGACCCTAGCGGGTGAGGCAATAACTAAACGAACCGACGTACCTTCTGTCATGTGGCGCATGGCGCCCGTTATGTGGGTCGTTGGTGGAACAACGGATATCCAAAAATTCATCATCCAACGTCAATTATATGCTCCCTTCATGAAGAAAAAGAAAAAGGTCGCCCCGAAACCCAAAGCGAGTTAAATTTCTTTTTTTTTCTTTTTTTAACATGATCCGCAAAAGTAATCTTTTAAGGCTTTGTGAGGAGTTCTCGGGTGTCCTTGATTAACTGGTGGATTCTCGG
>JAEOSY010000161.1 GCA_016840125.1 Candidatus Helarchaeota archaeon
TACATTTTTCTACACCCAATACAAGGCAAATATCTGATAATCCACTTGCAATTTCCATGTAACCAGTACGAACTGCGAACCCACCAGTCGCCCCACCTGTGGTCACGCGCGTTCCTGGTTTATTAATATTTCCGATATAGTCATTCACATAAATATCGGGCATGAACTGACGTTCAAAGAGGTCATTGTATATCCCATAGACCGCACTGTCTACATCCTTGATTATAATGCCAGCATCTTGTAAAGCTTCATCACAAGCATCATAGGCTAACTCAAAATACGTTTTATCTGGCCAACGCGCTCTGAAAGGCGTCATACCAAATCCAATAATTGCTACTTTTCTCATAAAAAATAGATTGATCGATTCTATTCTTAAAATTACTTGTAAATGATTAATCAAGGATGTGAATATTTACATCGAGAGGTGTTTTAGATAATTCATCAGCAAGTTCCCGCTCTCGTTTGAAGATAGCAGTCGCAGAATTTTTCTCCGCGGTGGCTAGAACATAGCAATCCGCAAGGGAGAGCGCCCTTTTACATTTATATTTCCCGGCAAGCTCACGAATATTGAATTCGAGCTCATTTTTTACCGCGTTCCGAATTTTTTCAATAGATTCTAGCGCAAATTTATCGCCTTTTTGGCGGTAAAGTACATAATAAATTTCTGTTAGAGTTAGCGGCGAAATGATGATATGGGTTACTTTTTTATTATCGATTATCTTGTTTTGAACTAAATCTGCCACTCCAACATCGCAGAGATAATCAATTAAAGGTCCAGTATCGATGACGAGCTTATTGTTGAAGTCTATCTTCCCTTTTTTTGTCAAGTGCTCTTAACTCCTCTAAGGATTTTTTCGCTTCAGTTGAGGAAATTATTCCCCTTAATGAATTGAGCTGTGACTTGTCATATTTTGCCGGATAAATTTGAAGAAGATACTTAATAACTTCATTATAGGTGACTTTTTTCTTCAATTCTATTCCTAACTGTCTTGCAATTGTTGCTAATTGTTCCTTCGTTATTTCATCCAATTGGATTGTAGTGACCATTTTAATCAAATTTACTATAGTGACAATAGAATTAAAGATAAATCTATTTTTACAGGATTATTTTTTTGAAAAGAAATTGAACATTACAAATCGGGTGGTGGTTGAGTGAAGAATTTAGTTAAGAAATCAACAAGTTCGTCGTCAGTTTGGAAAATAGGAGAAATCAATACGTGCCTGTGAATGAATGCTTCCATAACATTATAAATAAATAGTGTATTCTTTAACATCTGCTTTTCGGGTAAGGCTGCGAAGAAAGGGCTTTTATTACGTAATTCTCGAGCAACTTCTAAAAAATACTCATTAGTTGTTTCTTGAAAGTCCTCGAATAATTCTTGGTCTCCAAGAATAGCTTGGTCCATTGCGATGTGTTCTTCTTTATTTTCCCGGTGAGATTTTAGATAGGCTTGTATGAATGTTTTCATTTTTTTCATATAATCCTCCGGGGATTTAATCTCGCCAAAATCATCAAGATTTGCAAAATCTCTTGAAATATAATCAAACGATTTTTGTACTATCGATGATTTTCCTTTAGGAAAGTAACGATAAATAGTTCCGATACTTAGACCTGATACCTCCGCAATATGATTTGTACTAACTTGACTATAACCTCTCTCTTTTACTAATTTATAGAATGTATTAATAATTAATTTAACTTTCTCATCGGGATCTCTTCTAAATTTTTTAGATTTTTGTTTTTTCTGTTCTGACATAAATTTCTCCTAAATGAGTATTACTCATTAACTTTATAAATAATTACCGTATAAAAATAAGTGAGCATTACTCATTAAAAAAATGAATTATGGAGTGTAAAAAAAATGAAAATTTTAGGAATTAATCAAGAAAAATGCACAAAATGTGGTGAATGCATTAAAGAATGTGGATTTGGATTATTTAAAAATAGTAGAAACGAGTATGACCAAATAATAAGTGTGAGATATGAAGATACCCGAGGCGATTGCATACAATGCGGCCATTGTTTATCCAGATGTCCGGCTAGTGCAATAGAATGGTGGATTTCAGATAATGAAGATATTTTTGAATTTGAAGAAGCAAAGTCCCCAGCATCTCTTGCCAGTTATGATACTATAATGAAAATAATTCGTGCTAGACGTTCAATTCGATTCTTTCAAAACAAATTGGTCTCAAGGGAAAATATCGCGGCAGTGCTTGATGCATGCCGCTATGCACCCACGGCCCATAATAACCAAAACATTAGATATCTTGTCTTAACTGATTCAAATAAAATCCAAAGATTGAGAGACATGTCTATTAGATATGTAAAATCCCTAGCAAAAAAACTCAAATTAGCAAAAATCTTCAAATTCCTTCTTCCTAAGGAAATCAGGAAAGAGGTTCTAAAGCCTTCACTGCTCGAAGGTTTATTAGAACTTGTAGAATTACTAGAAAATGGAGAAGATGTAATTTTTTATAATGCTCCCGTTGTAATAATCGCATATAACTCTTCATTTGGGAGCATTTCAATGGCAGGTGCGGAAATAGGCATTGCACTTACTCATGGAATGTTAGCTGCTCAATCCCTAGGTTTGGGAACCTGTTGGATAGGGTTTGCACAAGAGGCTCTAAATACATCTAAAAAGAACAAGAACCAGTTTGGAATTCCCAAAAATATGATAGTATCGGGAGTATTAATATTAGGATACCCCGCAGTGAAATATTATAGGGCACCTCCAAAAAAGCCTCTGGAGATAATCTGGAATCCTCAGGTAAATTAACTCCTTTCTTTTTGAAAAGACATTTATAAAAAAAAAATTGAAATCGAGTAGCTTCTTCATTCTCTCAAATACCAAATAAGACGATGCGTTACAATTTATAATATTTTTTAGTGGAACCGTCCCAAATAATCTCTTTACCCATTTTTTCAGCGCGTTCGGCAATTAAAGCAAGTATTTCACCGACTTTGTCGTCATGAAAGAGACGAATGTGCATTTTTCCAACAACATCGTTTGAATCTTTACTGTAAAATTTCAGGCGAAAATCTCTTGTCATAGATGAACTGCTTACCCTTGATGAGGAGGTAAATGCTGCTGCGAAATGACTAATTGCCGATGCTGCGCGTGACGCGGTCGTGGGAAATCCTCGTACCCTTATTTTAAAACGATCAAACTCGGACCATGCAATGTGTTGAGGTGTTTTACCTGGGACTAGAAAACCAAGTGTACCATCAGTTATTAGGAATTTCGTTGGGTTCAAATAACTATTCTTTCTCCTAATGAGCAGGGGAATGCCAATCCCCACTATTAGGAGGCAAGGGATATTAATAAACAGTATCCATATGGGTTCCATTCGAAAAAGACCTAGAAAAATAATATTTAGGATCACTGGGACTGCTATAAGCACCCCCATTGCTACTATAAAGGGGAATTTGCCTGAATCCGTTACTTCAATTTCAGTAGATTGATTTGACATACATTTCTATCTTATCAATCTACTATATGAAACTTTAAAAAAAATTTCGATTGCACCTGAGAATTTTTCATAAAGTATAAAGATTTAGTTATTAAATGAATATATTGTTAGAACTTTTGAGGAATTGAGAATGCAGGCGGATGAATCTTATACGGACTATGCCTATAACATGATTAAACACATCGAAGAGACATATGGTCCACGGTATTCAAGTTCGGAGGCGGAAAAAAAGGCAAACTTATGGGTGAAAGAGGAATTTTCGAAATTTTGTGATGAAACCCATCAAGAAGAATTTGAAACACGTCCTAATGCCTATCCACAAGGAATCATTAAAATAGTTGGTTTCTTAGCGGGGATAGCTTTCATTTTCATGCCTTTCGTTTTTCCTTGGCCGCTTTTCTCTGCAATTTTTGTCCTGATTGGATTATTTATTTTAATTACAAATTTATTTCTTGGGCAACGCTGGCTTGGAGTTCTTTTCAGTAAAGGAATCTCGAGCAATGTCTATGGTATAATTAAGCCCTCAGGGGAAGTGAAGTTCCGGATCCTCTTTGAAGGTCATATTGATTCAGCAAAACAATTGCGAATAGGAGAGTATGAGCGCCTTCCAGGAAAACGCCTTCTTTTAGGGATTCTTTATCTCGTTCTAACTGTAATCATGGCGTTTGTAAAATTTTTCGCTCAATTGAATGGGACAATCCCGATTTATCTCGAGTTTGGTATATTTCAATGGACGCTCTACGATTGGATCTATTTTCTCCCCTTGATTGTGTTATACCCGTATTTTATATTTACAATTCGCGGATTAACGGGAAATGTAATCGTTCCCGGTGCCGCAGATAACTTATCGGGGGTTGCAGTCACAGCGGCCCTCGGTAAATATCTGAGTCAAAATCGCCTGAAACATATTGAAATCATCGTGGCGTCCATGGGGTCGGAAGAGATTGGCAGCCGAGGTGCGAACTATTTCGTGCAGCAGCATGGTCATTTACTTGAGAACGGAATAGCCTATGTGATTGATGATGCGGGAGCTGGGGATACGTTCTATCTGGTTGAAAAATCGATATTATATGGGATCTCTTTTGATCCAGAAGCGATGAACCGAATAGAAGAAGCACATACCCTATATAAAAAGGATATCCCAGATGCGGTGCCTTTAAAACGAGGAAATGTTATCCTCGGTGCTTCCGATGCAGCCGTGTATGTGAAAGCGGGTTATAAATCCGGATTTATGTTAGGTATATTGGATATTAAGGGAGCTAAAATTGCTAAACCCCCCCACTGGCACTCTATTCACGACACCTGGAAAAATATCAATAAAAAAATGGTCAGGGATAACATCGGAGTTGCGCTCAAATTCGTGGAACTCCTCGATAATGAATATAGCTGAAGAATCGATTTTAAGAGAATACTAAAACCAGAAACTCACTTAAATCCCATGTAAAAATTTGGTCTATATTATTTTTAAAGTAAGAGAGCTACATTTCTTTATTAGACATTTCTAATCTCTGATTAGGATCTTGTCTATACAGAAAAATATAGAGGGTTTCGAAACAGCTACGGAAAGTGAATAAAAGTAAATAAATTTCAATAAATTTGAATAATTTTACTTTAGATTTGAGTGGATGTATTTTGCGCAAAATTCCAATTTGCGCATTTTAGTCGGGCAGATTTATAACCGATGGTCGCCTATTCTCTTGTGATTTGTCATTGAGGGTAGAATTTGAAGAGTATTAAAACCGTTCGCCTCACTTCGCGCCCCTTGACCCGACATAAATATAGCCAAGTCGCCCTCGCCATCTCCTCCTTTAAAGAGTCAGTGAACTTCTTGATCGCGAAGTGTGTGGATAACCCGCTGTTCCAGAAGACATCCAAGAAAGGGAATACCTATTATGATTATTCCTCGTATCCCAAAATCCGTAAGACCTTCTATTTCGCGTGGAAGGCGCAGTTTCCCAGCTTTCACACCCACTACTGCCACTCCACCGCCCGCATCACAAAGGAAATATTAAAGTCGTGGAATTCGTGGTGCGTTAAGAAAAACCGCCGTCTCCTCAATCCAACTTATAGAAAGAATGCCATGCGGTTAGAAGAATGCCTCTGCTACTTAGAGGGGACTTACATCGTGCTGGTGATTGAACCGCGAAGTAAGTTGTACATTCCCTTTCAGCCGACATCCCAATTCAAGAACCTGAAAACGCAGAAGTACGGCGAAATTACCTTAAAATTGAATACAGATCGCACGGTGGATATTTTTATCCCGTTTATTCAAGAGGTACAACCGCGCGAAGTGAAATCCCTCCTGTTCATTGATACAAATGAACGCAGTGTCGACCTTCTGTTGGTGAATGAGACCTGCGCCCAAGTAAACTCGCTAGATACCTCTCAATTATCTACCACCCATTTCACCTATTCCCTCAAGCGACGCAATATTGCCAAACAGATTGCCCAAGACTCAAAATATCAACCGCAGAAACGCAAGGCACTCCTCGATAAGTACGGGAAACGGGAACGGCAGAAGACCGCCAATATAATGCACGAAGTAACAAACGAGATCGCTGAAATTGTTGAAGCAAATGAAGCAGTAGTCGTTTTTGAAGACTTAACGAACATTCGCCAATCTTCAGCGCGCCAAAAGAACCTGAAATCCCGCCAGCAGAAGAAATCCAAGCGAATGCGGCGCCGCTTGAACCGCTGGAATTTTCGCCAATTTCAAACCTTCTTAGAGTATAAGGTCAAAGCGACGGGGCATCCCGTCAAATACGTAAACCCTCGATATACCTCCCAAATCTGTTTAAAATGTGGCAAAAGATCGAAATGTTGGGGGCAGACCTTCACCTGCAAGCACTGTGGGTTTACCATAGGGCGCCACGTCCTCGCCACGTTGAATATCGGGGAGGTCTTTCTGA
>JAEOSY010000162.1 GCA_016840125.1 Candidatus Helarchaeota archaeon
GCAATAATCTCTGGAAGATTGTTTGGTGTAGACGCGAGTACATCGATTCCTATTGTAGTCAAAAATTTGGCATATCTACGATCATACATCGGTTCGTTATTATAATCCAAAGCGGCAATTCCAAGGATTTTTGTTTGACCTTCTAATACATGCTTTAAAGTTTTTGTTAATCTATTATAACCACCTCCCTCATAGAAATCACTAATAATTACCATAATCGTTTTTTTAGGATTCTTAATTAATGATTGTCCATAATGTACAGCTTTAGCAATATTTGTCCCACCTCCTAATTGGACTGTCATTAAGACTTCAACAGGATCATCAATCCTATCAGAAAGATCTACAACCTGAGTGTCAAAAATTAAGAGATTCGTATAGACCGCTGGTAGAGTAGCAAAAATAGAAGCGATAACGACAGAGTATATTATTGAATTTGTCATAGAACCGCTCTCATCTATTAAAATTATGATTTGCCAAGGTTTCTTCTTTTTTTCGGCACTATAAAACCGTGGTTCAGCCATAATTATTTTTTTGGTGTTAGAATCATAATTCTTTAAATTTCTTCGAATACTATCCTTCCAATCAATATTTCGAAAAACCTTGATAGGAGTATGCATATCGCGCTTGATTGCTCCAATAATATGTTTTTCAACATCATCTTTAAACTTATCTTTTAAATCATCAACAACTTTTCTAACAACATTGCGGGCAACATCCTTAACCTCATCTGGAAGCATATTCTTTAAACTAATAATCGTTTTGACCATTTCTAAACTTGGTTCAACCTTCTCAAACAATTCTGGATTTTTTATAATATCTTTTATGTCAGATCGTTCAACCAAATCTTTTTCTAAGACTTCTTTTGTATCTGTAGGGAAAAACTCCTTCACATTTTCGATCCAATTTGGAATTGAAAGATTACTCGGTCCAAGACCAGCACTTCTTCTTTGGTCTTCTGATCCTCCATAAACTAAGTCCAACGTATCATCCATTTGCTTTAATTTTTCTTTATCAAATCCTGCCTGAGGAGTACTCTGCAGTTTACCTCCACCTCTCCCACCTTTACCATTCATGCCCTGCTTACCCGCTCCTGAAGCACCAGCACCATCTTTTTTCCCTTTACTTTCTTTTTCGCCTTCGCCTTCTTCTCCCTCACCTTCCTCTCCCTCACCCTCTTCTCCCTCACCTTCCTCTCCCTCACCTTCTTCCCCCTCACCTTCTTCCCCCTCGCCTTCTTCTCCCTCGCCTTCTTCTCCCTCACCTTCTTCTCCCTCGCCTTCTTCTCCCTCGCCTTCACCCTCCTCCTCTTCCTCCTCTTTTTCTTTTTCTTTTTCCTCCTCTTGTTCCTCTTCTTGATCAGGTGGTTCATCATCAGGGCTAAAATTTATATCATGATCTTCTGCTTTTTTTCCCAAAATTAATCTCCATCTATCCATAGCTTCTTTTTGGTTTTGCGATAAACTTATAATCTTCTCATCATCGAAAATCTGTTTTGGGCTCATTTTTTTCATACCTCTCCAAACAATTCTTCGAATATTTTGCGAAGTTTATCATCTACACTTTTAAAAAAGTCTTTAATGTTTTCTTCAACTATTTCTTTTAATATAACATGTTTCTTTTCTATTAGTCCATAATGCTCAGCAAGTTTTTCTACAAATATTTCATATTCAGTAGGGTGGAGATCAGAAAAGCTTTTTCTTAAAGCTGGTAAAATCGCAGAGAAGACCTCCCAATCTACGGTTTCAACAACGTCAGCTAATAAATCTACAATTTCTTGATTAATCAATATTTTTACTTGACACACGTAAATAATTCCATGAATTAAATTACCAATTTTTACTTTTATTGAGTCAACGCTATTAAGATAATCATATATTATCAGTTCGACATCTAATACCGTAAGTGAATTCAATAAATAGAGAATTCCGATGGTACCTCCCTTGATAAATTCATTATTCGAATTTTCAATACAAGTTTTTATACTTTCAATATAAACATTCAAGTCGATCTCAATGTTTTGTATCGAAATTAATGTATTTGCCAGCATTTTCATTGCATCAATATATGTTACTTCTTCTGCTTCTGGAGGATTTGCAAAATTGGGTATAGAAAAACAACAAGTATAATAACTTCTCTGAATTAATTGTTCCATGAGTGCTAGATTCTTTTTCTGGCTATCCATCATTGACATATATTGGAAAATCATGATCATATTAAAGAATCCTTCCGTTAAACTCAAAAAATTGGTATCCTCTTCAAGAGAATTTAAACAATCATCATATATATCTTGAAAATAATCACTATACCCCATTGAAAGACTCTGAAACAATAAATTTGTGATAATGCTAAAATTTTTAATATATTTTTTAGTTTCTTCAACAAGCTTGTTTTTGCTTGCGTCCTCCAAGGTTGATCCATATGTACTTAACTCAACGAGCTTAAC
>JAEOSY010000163.1 GCA_016840125.1 Candidatus Helarchaeota archaeon
TGGGATTTCGGTGATGGATACTTTGGCTTTGAGCAAAACCCCTCTCATGCGTGGGCTCAGTCTGGCACCTATAATATAAGCTTGTTGGTAGCAGATTGCTTTGGCAATTCGTTTACAGATCAAAGAGAAATTACCATTATCGAAGAGGTTCCTGAACTCAAAGGGCCCTATACCTTTTACGGTGTGGAAGCACAAATGATAGAACTGGATGTAGAAATCTATGATTCTCATTTAGATGAGCTTACCCTTGAGTATCGTTGGTATAATTCAAGCTGTGTGGCTTCAGAAAACTTGCTTTCCACAGATGAGAAACCTATAGTGTTTTTAGATGATGGCAAGTATTCATACACACTCCAAGTAGAAGATTCTGAGGGTAAGATCGCACAAGCCCCTATTTCCATTATTGTTGAAAATACCGCTCCTGTGGTAATGGTGTCCAGTCAGATGTATTACGGAGAACCGGGTACAGGGGCTCATGGCACTGAGGGAACTGGTCAGCTCAATATTACAGCCTATGCCTATGATTCTCATTATGATATGGCCGATTTAGATTTTTACTTTACATTTTATAATGGCACAATGAATCACACCGCAACCAGTCAAGGCAAAGATACTTGTGCTACCGCTCAATTTAAGTGCAAAGATACGAAAATTTATACGGGATCAGTAAAGGTAGTCGATCCAAGCGGAGCAACGGGAATTGCGTCCTTTACCATTAACAGTTTTATTGACTCCAATCATAATGGACTTTCTGATGAGTTTGAAGTTCAATTAGCACTCAACAATGAGACCATAGATGAATATAGTGATGCAGATAATGACTTATTGACTGACTATTTTGAACTGGGTATTTCCAATACCTCTTATCTGAATCCTGACACTGACGGCGATGGACTGTGGGACGGCGTAGATAACTCAACGGGCATAGGAGAACTGTCGATTGGGACCGATCCACGGCTTTGGGATACAGATTCTGACTGGCTTTCTGATTCCTTTGAATTCTTCGGCTGGAATATCACCACTGAAAACTTAGGCACGGTTCATGTAACCTCAGATCCTTGTACGAAAGATACTGATAATGATGGACTTGACGATTACGGGGAATATATGGCAGGCACTCATCCTAGAATGGCAGATACGGATAACGATGGTCTACAAGACGGGCAAGATCCGCATCCGACTAAATGGGATGGCGACGAGGATAGCCTAAGTGATTATGAAGAATGGCTACTAGGCACAAATCCCAATAACACCGATACAGACCAAGATGGCATTGGCGACGGTGAAGAGGTTAAAGGCTGGGGGTTCATCACAAATCCTTTGGCACAAGACTCTGATCATGATTTTATTAGCGATTCTGCGGAGATGATGACCTATAAATTCGAAATTGATTCGAAAAAAGAAATGAATAACCCTGTTTCCCTTTTCTTTGATACACATTGTATTCAGCCAAATGCTGCCCAACTTGCGTTTTCACTGATCTACGGAGAATATGCACAAAGTAACATAACAGATGATACCTATGGCATTGCGAATGTAACTTCTCTCGAAATTGAAATTATAAAGGCAGAGGAAAATCTTTCACTGTTCAATATTACCACCAATAGCACTCAGCGCTATATTTCTCATGTGGTAGATATAGCCGATGCAATCACGAAACTAAACCTTACCAACACATTTGATTATTTCGGAGAATATATTATCATGATCAATGATACTAACGCGGGATGTAGCTTAGAACAATTTGAAATGGAATGTGCGAAATATCTTGATCCAAATATCGCCGATTTTGACTCAGATACGATTTTAGACGGTGTAGAAGTTCAGGGTTTAGTAGCCGGAGTAGATAAGATCAACTTTAAGGATAGCTACTGGTATAATAATTTAACTATAGATAATTCAACCGATACCTTTGAAGAGTTTTATCTAGAAATACCTTATATCGGACGAGTTACTGATGCGGATTTAACCATTTTACTAGAGACCGATGGCAAACCACAAGGTCCCTATGAAGAATCGGTTCTGGGAACGGTAGATGTGCTATTGATGAAAGAAGAAATTAATTGCTCTATTGAAGATGCAATTCTCTTTGAAGATTCGTTCGAAATATATAATAATTGGACGATCCAAGAGGCACATAGCTCATCTGTACAACAAGAGCCGCCTTATGTACCGATTGAAATTGATTTAGGTGCTAAAGTCAGTGATGACACCATTTCTGAATTCTATGGCTCTTACTCTCTGAAAATTGACATTATTACCAATCAATATTATTACGAAAATAATACCATAAATTTCACGCTAGCAGAATATTATATTGAAACGGACACGTGGATTTACCCAGAGGGCATAAATTCCCATTCATGGATGACCGATCCGGCTCTTTGTGATACTGATATGGACGGATGGAGCGATTATTATGAAATCTTTTCTAAAGGAACCAACCCGCTTTCTGTCGATACAGATGGTGATGGAGCTGTTGATTCAGATGATTATAACCCTCTGAAGGATTTAATCATTGAGATTAAGTTTACCGACGCAGAACATAATGGAGATTATGAGGAGGACGATCCGGTCTTACAAGCAGTAATAGAACTTGAGACGCATAATCAAGAGATCGAATTTGTCACTCCGCCGGAGAAGTCCGATGAAGGCGATGCAGATTTTGGCCAGACCTATTATTTCAACGTAGAAGACAGTAAAACCCTTCAAGAGGATGAGATTACCTTTAATTCTGAATTATGGCATATCTACCCCGAAGATGATAAGGGCAATACATTAGGAGATAAAAAAATTCTTGATAAAAATTGTCATTATGAAATAACTGATGGACAAGATACTGATACACTAAAACAAGGTCCTGAAGGATACGAAAATGAATTGAAAGTTGAGTTTCGCACCATTGGCTTGGAAAAATGCAACACGATTGCTATCTATGAGGCAAACACAACGTTCACCGGTCACTACCAACAAAAAGAGAAATTTAACATCATTGAACTATGGGTCACTGATAACAACGCAAGCACTCCATTTGACAAAGGGCCCAACACAATCATGATCTCGACGTCCTTATTTGCCAATACCAAACTCAACGGACTCATGCAACAGGAAAAACTCATGGAAACGCCTTTATGGTCGGCAGTGGAGGGAAACTTTCAATTTATTGGCCCGGATCATGATGAGTATGCCAAGATCGAGGGATCAACCAATGAGATGGACTTTGCGATTGTGCGAAGGGATATATCCGCGTCCGATGCGATGCAGGTCTTAGATTTACTATTGACCTGTATCGTCAACGAATCTTTAGATGAAGCAAATGAGACAGTAGTAGAAGAAGTAAAATTGTATACTTATGTAAGCACCAAGATTAATGACACGAAAGCTGAACTCATGAACCTTCCGGGCGCTCCTTTGCGATTTATAAAACTCTATAACATTTACATAAATTCACCACAAGGAGAAAAACCTAGTGCCAAAGATACTACCGCCTGGAACACATTTCAGGTATGGGAGAATATGTGGGAAGAAGGCGATGCGGCTCGGCTGCTTAAAATGCCGTTTGCGATTTACGACGATATCATGCTTTATTACAGCTTATCTCCGGGGCTACAGCAGATATTAGGCGCGATCATGGCCGTCATTGAGTTTATTGTGATGGCAATTTTGACGTGGCTTTTGAATTCGGGGCTACTCTGGTTAATTTTAAGATTACTCCTATTAATTCTGATATTTATCTTACTCGCCATTGAAATATACACGACTATACCTATTTACTTAGCCATTGGAGTGGGATTAGGACTTTTCGCGGAAAATAGAGTAAGCGCCAATTATTTTGTGGAATATTGGGCAGATTACGGCAAAGACACGAAAATTGGCTTCCTTGAATTTGAATTTAATGAAATGGAAATACAGATGATATCATGGATTAAATGGGAATATTGGAGTTTTTTCGATTTATGGTTCCCTGATCCGGACATGGAATTCAATACGGGTACTTTCGCAGATTTCATAGCAGATGGCAACACATATCCACCCAATCTTCATTGCGGATATTATCCAATAGCCGACACGGCCTATGAGTTTTTAACTACCTATACAGATTGGGACGATGATCCGCCAGATTATGTACGGCTTACGTTAGTGGCTCCTAATAATACTAACTATAATTTTGACATGACTGCTAAAGAAATGTGGTATGATCAAGACGCTTATGATTTAGGGATACAATATGGTGTGGTAGTAGATTTTGACCAAGAATTTCAAGGCTATGACGGACAGTGGTATTATTATTTTACTACAAAAGATACTTCCGAAGAAGATGGAGATGTTATCGTACGACAACCTGCAAATTATACTTTTGAGATTGGCCCCTATTTTGGAGAGGAACAAAACTATCTTCTATATGAGCTGGATGATTCAAGTCTTACTGATGAAAGAGGTGATAGAATGGTCTGGGATACGGCACTGTTAAATTTTACAGTGGCTGGATGTGACTTGGATAATTTAAGTCCTCAAGAGGTTAATTTAACCATGCTCTTCCCGGATGGAGAGGTTAGAACATTTGAAATGACTGAAACTTATTCGGAATATTCCATCAATCCCAATAACAATTCGCTTTTTTATAATAAGACATACAAGGAATTTCAACTAGAAGACTTTGAGCTCACCGATTATTATACGTTTTTAAAAGATGAAATAATCTGTTATTACTATGATGCCTTACTTTCGGATGGAAATCACTCCCATATTTATAATCTTAATGAAGAAAATAATAATGCAACTTGGTTCTATATTTTTACACGTCACATGGAGGATGTTGGAGCTAACATCTACGGTTATGAAGTGGAAGAATTAGTATGGGACTTAATACCCCGTTATTGGAATTCTTGGGAAAATTACGGAATTGAATTCTTTGGGAGCACTACTCAAGTTGATAGAGTCATACAACCGATATGCGATGAACATGTTCTTAGATTTACCGCATGGATCTCTCACCCCCATGGAACACATGAGGAAATATATAACAATACCGGTTTCGAAATGGAACCGACCTTAGAACTGTATAAAATTGATGAGCCTTCCCATTCCATTGAAATTCCCATGAAATGGATGGGATATGAAGGAGGATGTGACAAGTATTTTGTGGAAGTTTTAGGAGATAGTCGTTATACTTATGAATGGGAAGATATCTCTGATACGGAAGAGGAATTTGAGCCAGGAGCATGGAAATTTAATATCCTAGTCGAAGATCATACGGGAAACGAAACAAGCTTAGAGGGATCGCATAAAATTTGGCGTACTGGCAGTTTTGATGCTATGTGGAAAACGATGTGGGGCTCTCCTACCTTGGATACTGATGAAGATGTAATGTATAATCTGTTTGGGTTCATCAGACCTATCGTAACCACAATGGGTTATGTTGGAGCAGTTGGAGCCGCTCTTGCGAATCGAATCGATATAGCCAGAGGTATCTCAATAGTAATGGGTGTTCTTGATATGGGATTTAGATTAGCCGGATTAGTTTCATTCTCAGATAACAAAGATACGGGCGCAATCCTTGGTCTTGGATTGAATACACTACTTACTTCACTCATGATGTTATTCGTGTTAGAGTTCGGCTCTTTAGGAAAATTTCTGAATTCTTTGACTAAAGGTCTTAATGGTCAAGGTTTAAATAGTATGATGAGTAAATCATTTCTACAAGGTCAAAATAAGTTCGGAGAAGCTTTTCAAAAAGTCCTAAGGATTTTTGCGCTCTTAAATCTCATACTGGTGATGTTTTGCAACCCTTCTGCTGCAATTACCTTCGCAATATTCTTTATTGCAATCAATTACTATGTAAAGACTCTTCAAGATGGTGAGAATTCTAATGGGGTGTCTACCGCGTTACTTGGGATGATACTTTCAGTGTTTGCGTTTATGTGTGGTGGCGACATCATGAGCAGTTTTCAAGTGGGGGATTATGTCTCAGATTTGGGAGCTGTTCTAGAGAATATAATTGGTTACTTACAATTTATTCCTATTCAAATGCTCACTTTTTTGATATCAAGCATGTCTTTAGGCACCATGCTCAATATCCTTGATTTTAAGGAGTTAAGCGGTGATGAAAAAGACGATTATGCTGCTGAGGGTATTTTTGATGGGGGCTATTTGGAGCTAGGATCTGATCAAAAAGGTCCTTTAAGTGGATTAAAGAATAGCGATAGTGTCCTCAGACCCTTGTCGATGTACACACAACTTTCATTTATGATAAGTGCTGTAGCAATACTTAACTTTTTGTCTGAAACGGGTTATAGTCATGTGTCTTATGATATCTTACAAGAAGCAATATCTACTGACCAAGGTCAACCAATTGATAATACCGAAAATTACGGAACTCAAGGTGAATAATCTTGAACAAATTTAAATTTCAAATTTTAACTTTATTTTTTTTATTTTTAATGTAATAGTAGTAAAAAAGTATTAAAATGAAAGAAAAAAAGTAAATAAAAAGTAAAAGAATTGAAAATAAGCCCCGTTGTTCATGCGTTATAATGGGTAGGGCGCATGAGTGCTCTTTCAATAGAGCTCGGGGGAGAAATTATTTAAAAACTGCCCAAATTTATCTAAAAAAAAACAAAA
>JAEOSY010000164.1 GCA_016840125.1 Candidatus Helarchaeota archaeon
AATCTTTCGGCGTTCTCGTTATAGAATATGAAGATTGATTCTCTTTCTCCACAAAAATCATGCTCTAATGCATCGATTTGAAATCTTCAATTCGCCCGTTGATACAGCCTTGTAAACAATTAACGAAGTTCTCTGTCAATTTCTAACGGAAAGTTGTAAACTTCTAACGAGAAATTCAACTACCTTATATACTACCCCTGCCAATACTACTCTGATCACGTCGTAGTGAGGGTAAGAGGACACCTGTGCGCGAAGGCATAACAATGTCCCAACAACTATTTTCTTATAAAATGGTCCTTTTTGGAAATGTCGCGGTGGGCAAGACGTCCCTAGTCGAGCGGTTTATCAATCAGCGCTTCGAAGAAAATTATCTCAGCACGTTAGGCTACAATGTTTATGAGAAGCGCTTGGTTTTCTTCAATTTCACGATCTCTCTGATGATTTATGATATAGCCGGGCAAGAAAAATTCCGAGACTTACGAAAGAAATACACCCTAGGCGCAAATACCGCCCTTATCGTCTATGATCTCACGGATCGAACGTCTTTCGCCAGTGTGATGATGTGGAAAAACGAGTTACACGAAATTGCGGGCCCGATTCCCTTTATCATCATTGGCAATAAAGTGGATTTACAAGCGACCCGACAGGTTCCTCTAAACGAAGCTCGGAACCTCAGTTCTGCCCTCGGCGCGCTAAACATTTTCGAAACCTCCGCGAGAACAGGCGAAGGGGTCGAAGAGGCATTCAAGCTGTTGGCCATCAAGACATATGAATATTATATTCGGTAAACTGTGCTCTATTCCCTCAAGGGGCGACTTACACCTACACACAGTCTTTGCTTCCTGCTGTTTGGCACTGAAAGAACGATTATTTAAAGCTATGGCTCCCTTGTGACACCTTGATGGCGGGTGGAGCGCTTGAAAAATTGGTGAGCGGTGGTCTAAAAAGCGAAATGAGTCCGTCAAGGGTCTAATGGGAATGAGGAGTTAAATTTCGTACTTCTCTAAAGAATTGGTGGGTAATGCCCACAAAGGAAATGTAGGGAGGAGGGGGGTTTTTTTTAAAATAAAAGTAGATACAGGGCATCACCTTTCACCATCACTTATCATTCCCTCATGCTCCGTTCGTTTGCAGACTATATAAATTTATTGATAAAATACATAAAATAACATAAAATGCAGATAAACATCTATCGAAAATTTTGATTTTTGTCAAAAGGTGTTAGCTCCAGGAGAATTAAAAAACAATTCCAAAAAAACAATAAAAGATCCCCAGATTAAGAAAGACACCCTATTTAGAAGTGTTTAATATTTAGTTTACCCCTCTTTCTCCTCAAAGTCCTTTCCGAACCACTCTTTAAACCACGTTACAAATGTTTCTCTTTCGACTTTTATCCAATAGTAAGAGAAACCACTTAATTTCATATATCCAAATATTTCCTTTTCCCCATAGGCAAAGAGAGAAAGAATTTTCTCGACTTTCTGTTGATACATTTTAATTTCAGAATCCGCAAGTTCTTTCGCAATATTATTCGGAGTTTTTTGCACCCCATAATTACTTTCCTTAGCTAAAAATCGCTCTAGTAACTCTGCTGTATCGGTTTTCAAATCATCTTCTATTGACATTTAAATCACGAAATACACAAACTTTTTTAAATTTATATTTTATGATTTTTTGATACTTTTTTTACGATTTTTTCGAAGTTTTTTATTATATTAAAAGATACAAAAAAAGATTTATAAGGTTGTTTTAAGACTACAAATAGATTAGTAAGAATGGAGTTTTTATTTGCGCATGCTGCGGTGAGACGAGATCGCAGGATATGGGCAGAGATCTTTGTCGCAAGGAAACGGCAAGAGTAAAAGGAGAAGAGCTTCGCTAGGTTTGAGGTGTGAAAGTTGGTCGGAGCTGGTAAAAGCAAATATAGAGCGTTTGAGCGAGAATGGGAGCAGGGTACCACTCCCACCCTACAAATGTTAAACAGACCCAGAAGTACAGTTCTTAATTGGGTGCAGAAACGGAGTTTAACACCTCCTTCACTACGGATTCTAAACTTGTTTCTCACCTACTTCCAAATAACTATCAATTCCGAAGAGGAGGAAAGAATTGTCAAACTTTTACACGATAGAGAGTATAAACCAACGCATTACTCATCAATCCCGCTCTATCTTTATTACTTTTTCAATTTAAGCGGGATTCATTACATTTCTCCAGCAGCCTTCAAAAAGTATCACCGTCAAAAGGGATTAAAAGGATACGGTGTGCAGATGGAGCTTCAAGTTGCGCGTATTATTGAAAATTTTTTAAAACATCCCAGAGCAATATCGGGAGAAACAGTTCAAGATCAAATGTTGAATGAATTCACGAACATTTGTGAAGATCCTAGATTGGCCTTTGAGGATTCAGAGCGACATGATATCAAGGAGATTATCGCTCGGGGGAAGTGGACCACCTACCCCCATAGTGAATTGGGACGTTTACTCTTCTATTTCTTGTTTTTAGTCGGACGGCCAGCCGCCTTAATTGAATTTCATTCAATAATGAAGATAAGATACTCCATGTTATCTGATAACCCATCAATGATCCTTGCGAATATTGCGGCTGTCAAGGGAGAGGCGTGGATGCGAACCCACCTCCCGAACATCCCATGTGGAAAGGCGAGAAGAAAGTGGTTGGAACAGGAAGTTTTGAAGAGCGTAGGTTTATTGGGGGATGTGTATGCTACTTCACTGGCGGAGCAAATGGGTCTTTCTATAACCTACGCCGGAATTTTTCTTAACAAGCTAAAAGATGCGGGGTTGCTTCAAGTAAAACAGGTAGGTTTATTCAAATTCTATAAAGCGCGTGGGGATTTATCCACTAAGGTCTCCCAAGACTCATCGCCACCCGAGAAATTTTCTCCTGAACTCAGACCAAATTCTCTAAATCCCGCGCTTCTAAGGAGCTTGACTCACCAACAGCAGATTTTCCTCCTCACCATACTCAAGCTTTCGAGGACCTCGGGGAAAGATTACCTTGAATTTAATCTAGTCACGGGAGCTTACGAAGATGTGTGCAACGAATTTGGGATCATTCCCAATTGCTTGCTGCCGTTAGAAAAATATCTTAAAACACAACGGACACTCCTTTCAGCTCTTAGCTTGATTAAGATCTGGATTGGAAATAATCAATGTTTTGTTAAGCTAAGTCAGAAGGTTCAAACACCTCATCTAGAGCATTTTTTAGTACAGGAATTAATTTCGGGGTCAAAGTGAAGTGGTGCGAAAAAATGAGAGAATTGGCGAATTATACTAGAAAAACCAGTAGGAAGTGAATGTAAGTGAGGAAGAAAAATGAGAATATAGGAATAATAACAACCATTGTCGCTTTGATTGTTTTTATTACTCTGGTGAGCCTTGCGGGGTACGGGTGCTTCGGTCCGACGGCAGAAGAGTTCGTGCGAGACTGGGTTGCTATCATGTGGCAGTTCTTAATGGTGTTAAATGTCTAACTGGGATGGAAAAAATGAAGAAGATGAATCGTCTTCAGTGATTTACAGGGTCAATTAGGTGAAATAAGATGAAAAAAAGGAAGAAAAACCAGTTTCATGGTTCGATTGGATTCCTCTCGGTGGCAGGGCGCGTTCAGCTCATAGTCCTTTGCCACAGGGATGGGTGTGCCCACCCCCCCTGGCGGTGTTGGGATTGCGAGGAGTGCCAAACGTTCGGGAGATCCAGGTCCTTCATGTTCAACGCGAAGGTGCATAAAAATATTCAGGTGTGATTATGAGAAGTGATATAGTCGAAATTGAGATTGAGCGGCTCAAGCCCAATCCCTGGAACCCGAATGTCATGTCCACAATGGACTATGAGCAATTAAAAGACTCCATTAAAATCACCAAAGGCAAATATTTGGAGCAAACCCCCCTACTCATCCGAAAGGTCGAGGACACCCTCGAAATTGTAGATGGCGAACATCGATGGCGAGCCGCTCGGGAATTGGGATTCGAGACGATTCCAGCCCACATTGAAGACCTTTCCGAGGAGCAGGTTCAGATTCTGTGTGTCATTCGGAATAAAACCCGCGGGCAGATCCACTATTTTAAATTCTCCAAACTCTTAAACCAGATGCAGAATAACGGGAAGGGGTTAACCCAGGCGGTCCTCGCGCAAAAGTTCGGGTTCAGCCAACCACGCATTGCGCATATCCTCAAAATTTTTCCCCGGTTGAAGAATTATGCGCCGGCGCATAATCTTGAAAACGCTCTGCTTGAAGAGTTGGCCCGCGTCCGACAGGATACGCTCCGGGAAAAGCTAATCGAGAAAGCTTTGGAACGTAACTGGAAACGCAATACGGTCCGAACCCATGCAACCAAATTTAACGCGCTTATGGATTATATCGCCACTTTAACAACGGAGCAAAGTGTCAAAGAAACTCTAATTATGAAATTAGACCCCAATATCTTGTTTCATTTTGATCTAAATGCGATCAAGAACGAGATCGAAGTGCTCTTCCAAGCAGAGCAGAAACGGCGGATTGTGCACGGTGATATGTTCCACGAGATCGATCAACTAGAGATGCAGTTTGATTGCATCATCGCGGACCCGCCTTTTGGCTTATCGACAGTTTCCAGTGGGCGAAAATTTACCTTCGCAACTCGAAAGGCCATCGATCAGGACAAAGGGGTATGGGATGAGTTCACCCGAGCGGAATATCTCGAGTTTACGACGCAGTGGATTGGGAAGGTGAAGCAGGTCCTCAAAAATGAGGGCACGATTTTCATCTTTTGTGCGGATACCTTTCTTTCTTACATTATCCAGATTCTTATTAGCCACGGGTTCACGCATCGCGCGACGATTGTGTGGCATAAAACGAATCCTCCTACGAGTATCATGAAGAAGACTTTCACATCCAGCGTTGAATACATCATTTACGCCACGAACGGCATTCCTCGCACGTTCAATTGGCTGGGTGACAATGTGATGCATAACTTCATCGCAGCCCCCATCCCCGCAGAAAAATTTGACCACCCCACACAAAAACCAGTTAAAATCCTTGAGAAACTCCTAAAAATTGCGACTAACAATGGGGATATAGTACTGGACCCATTTGCTGGCACGGGTTCCACCGCCGTGGCGTGTAGAAATCTCAATCGGAGTTGGGTGGTGATTGAGAAGGAGAAGAAATGGATCAAAACCATAGAGGCGCGTACCCAATGATATTTGATTACGAAAAGGAGAAGCGGTTCGAGGAAGTGCTTAACAAGCAGCACTACCCCTTCCTCATCGCGCACTTCTCCAATGGGTACAATAAGATTACCGTGCATGAGGTGATGGACCTTGACCGGCAGCTGCGGGGGATCGACATCGAACTGCACACCCCCGATGGAACCGTGTTGACCGGGGAGTTGAAGACCGACAGGCACACCCAGTCCCCGAATATCTTTTTGGAGGATGTCAGCAACTCCAAGTCGGGGAGTGCCGGCTGGACGCTGAAATGTGAGAGCGATATCCTCTCGTATGGGTTCTGCGACCCAACAGCAACCGTGCTGGTGAAATTGTTCGTCTATGACATGCAGGCCCTAAAGGGCTGGTATCAACAACACCGTGGGGATTACCCGCTCATCAAAATCCCCAATCGGACTTATAACACGTTTGGGCGCCCCGTCCCCCGGAGTGATATTGTCGATTTCTTAATTTTCCAGCGGGAGGTCGCGGCAAAGGCGCAGCCCACTAGATCGGCGAAATTAGGTAAATTAGCCCAATGGATTTGAGATGAATGAGTGAAAAGGATTTTTTTGTAGATGGAATGCTTGGGGGAGCAATTGCGACTCCAAGCCGCAGGGGGTTAAAGTCCCCCAAAATCCTCCCTATAATATATTAGCAAGGTGAGATGGATGAGTGTAAAGAATATGCATACCTGTCGAATAAGATATATTCGTTTAGTATGGATTAGGGATGCCAGAAAGATACTCATCTTCGGGATATGGTCGAATCCGCGGCAAGGGACTGTATTATCTCCATCCAGCCTTCTAAGTCTTATAATTAAGCGTTATATAAGCGTGAGGTGATCGTAATTGCTAGTAACTGAGGCAAGTAAGATGAATAACAAAAAGACCTTTCAGGATGTTCTCTTCTTCCTAGAGGAGTTTGCGAAAAATCTCGTTGCGGGATTGCGTGAAGGTGAGGCGCTGAAGAAGACAGCCCGGATGTTCGAACCGAAGCACTCCCATGGGATTACAGGTCATTTCAAGGGATTAATCGACAACAAATTCGACCAACCCTCCCTCCAAGAGGTGTATTTAGGGTACCCTGGCCTTGTAGAGGATGATTTATTCATATTGTACCTTATTGACACCATTACCACCATGCTAGGGGAGGGGTTGATTTGGACAGGTGAGAGACTCTTGGATATCCTGCCATGGCTCAGTAACAATACCGTAACATCTCAGATGGCAATCTACTGGCGATATCCTGCTCCAGATCTTGCCGACAATCCTGTCTCCCCCCGAGCTCTCGAGACTACGCTGGTGTTACATCAACTTCTTATTCCAAAGATGTGGGGGTTAATTTACCTTCTGAGCCAAGAGGATCTGGGGACCTTAAGTGTCGGTGAATTACTGGAGCGGGAATCCTTCCTTGATGATATCGTACGCGGGATTATGTTAAGGTATGTCACCATCCATTCAGCAGAAATATATAAAAGAAAATTGGAACGGGTTAGTGATGTACTCCCCGCATCCGTCCCCAATATTTATTGGGACCCTGAGTGCCACGCCTACACCAACTTGAAAGATGAGGAATGGGAGTGGTACAATCGTCTCAATCCTGACCCCATAAAAAATATCCATATTTGCCCAAATTGTGGGTCTGCCTGGAAGCTTCTAAGGGGTGTATGAAGATACTTAATCGAAGTAGACACAATTTATTCAACCGAATGGTGAAAGGTGGTGCCCGTATTTCGATCCCTGACCACTTACAGGACGCAAAGCGGACTGTACGGGGTGGGATCGGACTCCGACTACTTGAACCCGCAACTTCTATACTAATTTTTTCCACTGGAGTCGTGCGGGCACCGCCCACCATCTCCCCCTTGAAATTTGTGAATAGAGGGCGAAAAAGGAGCATTCAAAGAGAAGAATTTGGGTTGGGACCTGAATTGATTAGAGGTGATTATATTGGCAGGTAACTCTCAGTTAGGTTTGAAGACAAATTTGGATAAAGAAATTACTGATAGCTTTAAGCAAAATCCAATATTCAAAGACGAAAATGTGTTAGATTTTCAGTACGTGCCTGAAGAATTGCCCTGTCGCCGAGCGCAACTTTCAGAACTCTCGAGAGCATGCAGACCCCTTCTTAAATCTGGTTTGTCAAATAGAATTCATCTCGCCGTTGTCGGGACCCCTGGGGTCGGGAAGACGGTTACAATAAAATATTGGGCTCAGAGACTCGTGGAATTCACCCATTATCGTACTTCTGAGATCCTCTGCGTGTATTACAACGGGTACGCGACCCGTACCGTACCGGCTATTTTTCGGGATATCTCGCGAAGACAGTTTAACATTGAAAGTCGGGGGTATTCAGCTCAAGAGCTCCGATATTATCTCTTCAAAGCTTTGAAGAGAACGAAGAGGAAACTCCTGATAATCCTTGATGAGGCAGACTTTTACGGTTTCGATCAACTCCTCAACTTAATCCATGTAAACGATAGTTTGGATGTCGGAGCCCCACAAATCTCCACCATCCTCATCGGACGCACGAGTGGTATGCAGCCACTCCTCGATGCTGAACTTTCAAACCACATCACCAAACAGGTGCGTTTTCCCTCTTATAATGCAGATCAATTGATTGAAATTTTGACAGCCCGCGCACATCTCGCATTCCACCCAACTGCCTTGACAGAATCCACCTTGGCACTGGTCGGGCAGATAGTTTCAGCTCGTGGGAGCGCAGGTGAGGCACTGGGATTGTTGAGAGAGGTAGGCCGTTTCGCAGAAGGTTCAGGAGCGTCCACAGTTACGCCGGAGTTGGTGGAAGCTGCCTACAAAAAACTCTGCCCCTCGATTAACCCAGAAATCTTAGTTGGTCTGAAGCCTCACGAACTCTTGCTTACTTTAGCCATTGCCACCCGCCTAACCCATCGAGGAATTGTATCCACTCATACTAACGAAGCCTATGAGTATTACACGGCGACTTGCAAAAAGTGGGCTCAACACCCCAGAGCTAAGAGTACCATTCATAGGTATCTCCGAATATTAAAACAGAGGGAAATTATATCTTTCATCACTCGATCGATAACTCGCCGCAGGAGGGGGGCGCGTGGGCATATTGGACTGCCGAACATTCCAGCACATGCGTTAAAGCGGTTAGTGGAGCAGGAGCTCGCGAGACTGCTCTCGCAATCCAAGGCAGGAACGGGGAATGGTCGAGATTTAACAAAACAGGGGGAAAGAAGTGTGGGAAGAGATGAGAAGTAATGGATGAAATAAATATAATGTACTGTGATAAAAATGATAATAGATAGTAATGAAATTTCTTCTGAACCAAAGGAAGATATACGCAAAATTGTGTCTGATGAAAGCAAAATGCGCAAAATCGTGAAATGCGCCAAGCCAGTAGAAATTACTTTTTTCTGTGAACTTGAAGGGTTTGATATTAAAACGCTGAATATGACAACTGGAAAAGGATCTTATATGTTGAAAATTGGGGTGAGAACAGTGTCAGTCACCTATACCTCCAAACGGAAGGAGCTAACTAGAACTGTGCATTTGGCATTATATAAATTCAAAGGCTTTCGAGGATTTTTACGGAGGGCGGCAGAAATTCACCTTCTCAAGTTATTGGCAGCAGGCGACGTGGGAACGGGACCGTGCACTCCCAACACTAATTACCCGCATCAGGAGATATTAGACGCTCATTTGGAAATGGGGTATCACCTGCAAGGATCGTGTAAGCCGAAGTGTATGGTCCGGCGGCTCTATGGGAGTTTGGATCTCCCGGCATCGGTCAAAATTATCCCGCCTTTGATTGCAAAACCCGCAGGGGGGAACATCCCTACCCCAGTAACGGAATATTTGGATAAAGAAATCGGAAAAATATTGAGATCTGATTGTGTGCAATACCATAATGGAAAATCCACCCTTAAAGTGGAAGTATTCAATAACATCAACCGCGCGACAGAGACGGCAGTCAATAATTTCATGAAGCATGTGGCAAGTGGGGTCTTTCCTTTCAAAGTAGTTTTTACGATGAGTTCAGGGGGAACACAGGAGTTGCTGGAGAATGTGGGCTTTTTCATTGATACGCTCTTTGAAGTCAATAGCGGGCAGGTGCAACTTGGGGCAGACAAGAATAATGGGTCAGGCATTGTGAAAATCGCGGTTACTGAGGCAAGAATAAATCAAAAGATCCCAGAAGTTGAGAAATTCATCAAAACCGATGAGACTACCCAACGTCAAATCAATTTTGGGGGGAAGAAACTTCAACATACTACGACGGAGTATATACTCGATCCCTCCATTGCAACTCATCTCTTGGAAACTTTTACTGGTTCATTGAGGAGTGAATGATGCGGTTTCTGCGCGCGGAGTTTCAGGTCATTACCCCCATCGTCCATAACACTCAATTCATCAGCGGGCACTACTTCCACCGCTACTTCAACCATAATACGAACGCCTTGGGCGTCATTGTTGATTCACAGAAATTAGCGCACGTTAAAAAAACAGACTTCTTTAGACCCTACAATATTCCTGCACGGTTTCAGTTTGAATATTATAATCAACTCTCGCGCATCGTAACAAACCCCCCCCTCTTATTTGGGCGGCGGAAAATTTACACGCTGGAAAACTCAATCGTGATGGATATTTTGAACCCTACCCCAGATCAAATAGCTGAATTTCAAGAAGTAATTAAAACCACGAAAGAGTTTCAGTTCGGGGGGCAAGAGTTCGAGGGAAATGGGATCTGCCAATACAAGTATGCAGATGTGTATGAGCATATAGATTCAGTCCCCACAACTGATGAGTTCATCGTGGAGTTCATGAGCGATCTCATACCCCGAAAAAAACTGACTACTCATGGTCTCGTCCAACTCCTCCAATCCAAGATTCCCGATCTCCTCCCCAAAGATTACCAATTAGAGGCTAAATCACTGGTCGAATTCGAGCAGAAGAAATATTATATCAAGAAAGGCATGAAGTTTCAAGTGATCCCCCAATCCCTCATGGTCCATTTCCGAACCAATCATCCCGAATATAATGAATCTTTAGCAAAGGTTGGCTTGCAAGGGATCGGGCAGCTCCGTAGTGCGGGGTTAGGGAAGTTCCGCTTGCGAGATCCCGCGGTGTCTCCTTTACAGCATCATGGAACGTATGATCCCCCTGTAGCACATTTCTCAGAGGAACAAAAGCAGTATCTCAAGGCCGTGTTACTCCATGATTTGATTCCCAAGGTCGGAGGGATCGACCTTCTGAATGATTATTATAATAGAAAACAGAATCTGAGTGGCTTATTACTCAAGCTTCACTATAACTGGCATGAGTTACGTGAGACAACAACCACAACTTTACGGGAATTCCTACAACTTATTAGGGATCAACACGGGAATAAAATAGCTACACTTTATTATAAACTGGCGCTAGCAGACCAGTTAGCTGCCAGCATGACCCGAGTGAAACGTGTCCCCACGTACTCGCGCTACCTTGCAGGGCATAATATGGCTGAGAAGATTGATTTATTAGAACTTACCGAATCACTCCTCCCGATTGAATCGCCTTTCAAACTGTGGAAGGTCACGATTAAATCTCCTGAGCTGGCGATGTTGAATGAATCCCTAAAATATGGCGACCAGCCCCTATCTACGCATTTGTTATTATCTCTGAATTTTGGTGCGCATCTGATCAACAATAAGGTTGCCCGTATCATGGCGCGTATCATACCCAAGAGCGAAAAGAAGTTCATAGAACGGTTTTGGTATAAGATATTTAACATAACACAAAAAAAGGATGTGATAATAAATATAATTGAAGAAATGATCCCGATATATTCAACTGCATTGGTGAATAAAATTTTAGTGAAATCGATCCGCCCGGAGACCGGTTGGCTCCGTACAGGGTAGCTGGTGGTAGATGATCAGACTTATAAATGTAAGTTTAGAGAAGTGTTATATGACTCCCACCTAGGTATTCTCACCTAATAGGATGATCTAACTTAAAAGTTTTTTTTGAGGTGTCATTGGAAAATGCCTGACGTTGATATCAAAGGCTTCATTTTGAATGGGCCAGAAGTGTTAATGCAAAACGTAATTCAGATGTCGCAAAGTGAAAAGCAAGAACCAATTAATTTTAGCAAAGTATTACGAACTTTCATCCTAAATTCAGAAGTAAAAGGTGAAGTTAGCTCAGGAGGTTCCGCTGCCACCAAAATTAGTGGTGTTATCGATTGGATTGGAGAAAGAAAAGACGGAAGCAAGGGAATTGAATTATTCCTCCGGTCTCGTTCAGGAAACAAAGTTTTTGTTCTGGGTGAAAATATAGAGCAAGCATCTTTTAATAGTTCTAAACGAACGCTATCAGTTTCTGAAACTCCCGAATCTTGTCCAATTTGTAAATCTGGTATCTCTGCAAAAGATCAAACCATTCGGTGTCCTTCCTGTAACGTCAAAGCTCATAAAGACCATTTCCTTGAATATTTAAAAATCCATGGAACTTGCCCAAAATGCGGTAAGCGACTTTCAATGAAGCAGAAAACTCCGCCTCCTAGTTAGTCACCTTCAAATCCCCCTCTTTCTTAAATAGTTTTACAGCTATATTTTAGCCTAATCTCTGCTTTTTGTTGAATTTAAAGAAAAGAAGAAAGAAAATATAAATTAAATACGATCTAGCTCGCCAAGGGCATCCTTCAAATCTGCTTCTTCGCCCGCGGCAACTTCGTCGATAGGTGGTTTTTCACCCAAGAACTCAGCAAGCACCTTATCCAGTTCTGATGAAGCCGATTTCATAACGAGTCGGATCATACCAATATTAACGTCTTTATCTGTGATGATACAAAGGACACCACTCGTACCTGTGTTTGCAGCGAAGATTTTGCCGTCATCAAATTCAGAAGTTACAATATTGAGGTTTCCGATATCTAGGCTCTTGCCTTGCTCCTCGCTAGCACAGAAAACGGCAGAGGCAATGGCTCCAATACCATCAACATCAACGGGGTAATAACTGAACTTACTAACATGAGCAATGGTGAGTCCTGTCCTGTCCGCTAAAATAACCTTCTTAATTCCGGGTTCCGCTTTGATGATTTTTGCGAGAATCCTATCAAACGACTTTACATCCATCCTATTCGACTCCAACATAACTTTTAATTCAAGTCGAGCCTTACCTAAACTCAAACCTATACTTTAATGTTGATAATCTAATTTAACTTTATCTAATTAAAAACTTTACGTCTGTTATTTTTATAGTTTGGTGCGAGATCGGTGAAACTAATTTTTATAGATGAAAGGAAATCTTGCATATTTGTTTTCCCCAAAAGAGGAAGATGTTTTCTTCTTGGAGAGGTGCAATCTATGAATTTAATATTGATAATATAGCAGTAATCGCACCTAACTTTGCTTTTATTTCTGAATCAGCCCCACAAATGATAATGACATCATCCTCTTGGTACGAGAATGTTGAAAGTAGGGACTTTAAAAGATTTGAATGTTTATTTTTAAGATAATCTTTTCCAAGAGTAGGTATTTCCAACTGCTTATTAATTGTATAAATTAGAGATGTTATCGATTTTGCACCAATACCAATCGCAGCATCTCGTAATCCAATTCCCGACCCAATCTTCGTAGATAATCCTCGAACATGACATCCTACATTAAATTTTCCATTAGTAAGTTCTTCTACTGCCTCTAAATTTTCGATGGCAATTAAGAATTTATTTATATCCTTTAACACTTTTTCTCCTTGATCTGCGAGGATATGGCCTTTTTTACCCTCCACAGTAATTAATTCTGCATCTTTTAATCTATTAATAAGAGTTCGAATCGATCCTCCCCCGAGGTCAAGAATACGCCCTAATTCATATCTCCCAATATGACCTCTTTCTTTAATTGTTTTTAACGCTAAAATAAAATGCGCTGGCTGAAAAAGATGCCCTGGTCCTTTTCTTGTAACTAATTTCTGTATAATTTCCACTTTGATCCTCTTAAAAGAAATTACTACTCACTAAAACTTACAATAAAGAATTAAAAGCGATAAAATTTAAGAATTTTTATAATAATTCCAAACCTTGTAAGAAAAAAAGAATAAAAAAGTGATAGTATTTCGCTCTTTTTGTCAGAATAATCCTTTTCTTTAACTTAGACACTCCATAATTCTAAATTTAGACTGCATTTTCTGTGGTTAGTTTAGGTTTTTTAAGAATTTTTAGCAAAGCCAATAGCCCAATCACTGTAAATAGGACAACTATCCCTTCAAATCCAGGAATTGCATCTAACACAATGCTATCGATTTCAATTTCTAACTGCCAGTTTCCATTTAAGGAAGAGAGATGTACAAGAATACCTGTTTCATAATCATAAGTTGCATTTCCAATTGTTCCACTATTATTCCAACTAAATGTGATGATCGCCCTATTTGTTCCTAAGAATACACCATTTGAAGTTGAAATATCTATTGTTGCACCTTGCTCGGCTGAGGCATTCATTGCTGTTTCGTTTTGTAAAGCCCAATTAGTGGGGGAAAGGAATGCTGGATCAAAAGAATATATGTAAAATCCTGCTGGACCTGTAAAACAGATCAAATTGAATCCAATAGCATGTCGTTCTGTACGAGATATGTTGAGTGTTCCTATAGAGAGTGACCCTGAGCAGGATGCTGGGTCTGAAAGAGTAAAGCTAATTAGTTCTCCAATAGATAGATTATACTCACCGATAAAAGCCCAATCTGAGGGTCTCCACCAATCAGCTGGATCATCGGAATTGATCGTTTCATTATAATCAACTACTTCCCAGGAAATTTGATCACCTGTACTTATTGTGGAAAAAGTAGAATTTGCCTTCACACTACTTGGGAAAACGGAAAGTGTGCTAAGTAATAATATTGTGCCTAATACTAACAAGACCGTTCTTTTCATTTACACCAAAACCTTTTAATAAAAAAATATATTAGGATAATTTGTAGGATAAATTATCCATATAAAAAATTTTCTATTCAAATCATAATATAGGTTAAAAAATGAAAAAAAGCAACTCACGAGCTATGTATGGAATAGTTGTACTCTTGACTATACTAATTCTATTTTATATTCCAACTTCGCCTCGATCCAAATCAAATTTCATTCCTTTGAATGAGAAAAGGTGTATATATACTACTGACATTAAAAATGTAACCAATATCACTCTTATTTTAAATTATCATGATGGGGAAAATGTCACCTATAACTCACTTTCCCTAATTAGCGATATATCTCCTTACAATGCTACACTTGTAGCTTTAGGTGATATAAATATTGATGCAATATGGGCTCTCAATGGAGTATTTATCAAAGGATTGAAGATTAACGGGACGTGGTATAGAAATGGTGATGATGGACGTAATTGGCTTTACTATGTAGATGCTAGCTTTCCAGGCGTAAGCAGTTCGGTTTATGAATTAAATAATAACTCGATAGTTGAATGGCTATTTACAGGTGGAAACCCATATGGAGATGAATCAACCGATGATTTATGGTTATATTTGGGCATATTATTAGGTGTTGTAGCGGCTTGCGCTATTGGACTCTTCCTAATTATGAAACGAGGAACTAAAATATAATGAAAAGAGATGAAACAAAATGCAAATCCAAGAATCTGATAAAACTAATTCAAATGAAGTGGAATCGCCTACAAACAATAAAGAACTAATTGAAATTCGATTAGAGCAAAGGTTCTCTCTTAAAATATCCTTGGTCGCCATTTTCGCAGCCCTAGCTATCGGAGGAGGCTACTCACTTTTTTACATTCCTAATGTTGAACTTATGTCAGTTTTTATCTTTATTTCTGGTTTGATTTACGGTAAGTATATTGGTAGTTTTGTGGGATTAATTTCCTCTCTTATTTTTTACGGATATAACCCATATGGTTTCGACCCAATTGTAAATACAACATGTATACTTGGTATGGCGCTTTTTGGATTAGTAGGTGGATTTTTCAACTCTAATAATTTTCATGACAGAAAAATTGAGTATTCTCGCAAGAATATGATTAAGCTGGCTACAATTGGATTTTTCCTTACTCTAATTTTCGATATAATAACTAATATTGCTTTCGCTTTTTCTTTTAAATTTGATCTTGGAGTTGTCTTTCTTACAGGAATTCCCTTTATGATTGTTCATTTAGTCTGTAACACAATAGTTTATGCTACTGTAATCATAGCAGTATATAACAGGGTCGTTTCTTTATCTTATTAACAGAAGGTTTTTATCATTCTTGATAAAGAAATTGAACCGATATGTTTTGGATTAAGGGATCTGTTAGAAAGAATTATAAAACAAAATGTTTCTGAAGGGATTTTACTATCTGGCGGCTTGGACACTAGCATTATTGCTTTTATTGCCTCCAAATATATGTCTCTAAAAGCAATAACAGTTGGATTCCAAAATACACCTGCCCCAGATATTAAATACGCAGTTTTAATGGCAAAAAAATTAAGTTTGGAACATTTTATACATATTTTTGATGAGAATCAATTATTTGATGCTCTACCAAATGTAATAGGAGTAATGAAATCATTTGATCCTATGGAAATTCGGAATAGTGTGGTAATTGATATAGGTTTAAGCGTAGGTAAAGAGTTAGGAATTAAATCCATCTTGACAGGTGATGGTGCTGACGAACTTTTTGCTGGTTACAGTTATTTATTCGCTTTTGAAAATCGAAGCCTAAATTTAGAATTAGAGAAACTATGCACGATTATGCAGTTTTCATCAATCCCATTGGCAAAAAAATATGAAATGCAGGCAATAATCCCCTTTTTAGACCCTTTAATTAAAGAGTTTGCTCTGAATTTGTCTTCTAAATATAAAATTAATACAATCAAGGGTCAAAAAATTGGTAAGTGGATTTTACGTAAAACTTATGAAGGATTACTGCCCAAAGAAATTGTTTGGCGAAAAAAAACACCAATTGAAGTGGGTTCAGGAACTACGACTCTTCCACAATTCTTTAACAAAAGAATTTCTAATAGTGAATTTGCTGATAAAAAGAAATATATAAAAAATGAAGATAAAGTGACAATCCGTGATAAAGAACACTTATTTTACTACGAAATTTATAAAAACATATTTGATATACCACATCCAACTGATCTTAATAAAAAAATATGCCCTCAATGTAATTCAAATGTCCTTGAAAAGTCCACTTTTTGCCGAACATGCGGAGCTTATCCAATCTGATTAGTATTTACTTATTTTACTTTGCTTAAGACCCCCAATATTGTTTTAAGTGATATTCAATTTTTAACTTATGACTAAGATCTATTTGATAGAATGTAGTTTAGATTTCAGGATTCGGAAAGTAATTAGATGAAAAGCATTTTTAAACTAAAAATTGAGGACCTACCAATTGATGACAAGTATATTAAGCGATTTAAGGAAAGGGGTTTCTCAAAACTTTTCCCTCCTCAGGCGTTAGGGGCATTAGCTATCTTTAACAAGCCAATAATCGACAAAGTAGTTGAGTTTGATGAAAAAACATATTCCGCGCATGGAATCCCTCATTATAAATTATTCTATAAAAATGTAAAACAAATAAGCATCGAGGATCCCCCTGTCGATAAAAATTTAAACCTCCCTAATGATTTACGAGAAAATTATTTATTTTGTATCCCAACTGGGGTGGGAAAAACATTATTAGGCATGCTTGCCGCAATTAAAGCCCGTCCATTCAAAACTATCTGGTGTTTTACTTTAAAAGCCATTGCGAATGAAAAATACATGGATTTTAAAGCTTTATTTGGAGATCTAGGAATTAAAGTTGGTATCAAGACCGGGGATTATTCTTCCGAACGAGATAATTACCTAAAGCATTATGACTGGATTGTCGCTACGCCTGAAGCCGCGGACAGTATCCTTACTACAAAACCATCTTGGCTAAAAGAGGTAAAATTAGTTGTTTTAGACGAAATTCACATGGTTCGGGATTTAGAACGAGGATTTAAATATGAAGATGTTGTAGCGAAAAGTCGTTACAATGGTTTCAACCTCGTTGGTCTAAGTGCGACGGTGACTAATGCTGTTGAGTTAGCCCAGTGGTTAGATGCAAATCTGATTTTTAGTGATTGGAGGATGGTACCTTTAAAAAAAGGGGTTCTATTCGGGCGACAAATGTTTTATTCGAAGAATAACATGACAAGTTTTCGGAGAGTTTCACCTGATGATGCCATTAATGCGGCAATTTATTTTCTTGAGAATAATGAACAGGTCCTATGCTTTGTGGATAGCAGAATGCGTACCCAGGAGAAAGCGAGAAAGTCTGTTAAACTTTTACAGGAGCGCGGATGGAAGCCAAAAAATAGTATTTCGGTTCCAGATACGGAGTCAGGGGTCGGTGAAACATTAAATGAATTAGTTAAGTATGGTGTCGCGTTTCATATGGCTGGGTTATCATTAGCTAATAGAAAAGCGATCGAAGACCTCTACCGGGCAGGTTTAATCAAATTAATTTGGGCTACCCCTACACTTGCGGCAGGAGTTAACCTTCCAGCCAAAAGAGTCATTCAAGATGGCTATAAACGCGCATCTCGCAGACGGTGGACGATGCTTCCTGTGATTGAAATGCATCAGCGATGGGGTCGTGCTGGTAGACCTCAGTATGATAAACTTGGATATGGTTATGTTGTGGCCCGGAAAACCGCAGCTGACGAATCCGGAAAGCGCCTAACAAAAGAGCAAGAAATAGAGCGGCTCCTGAAATTATACGTAAATGGGTCACCTGAACCCATTGAAAGTAAATATTTGGTTGAGACCAATCTATATTGCAGCTTGTTAAGGTGCATTCGTGCAAATTATGCGAGAACTATAGACCAAATTTTGAAATATTATAGATTTACCCTAAGCAACCTCCAATTTCCTAAAAGCCGAGACATCATCCTCGAGGCAGTCGAATTTTTAATTGAAAATGGGTTTCTTAAACGCACACCAAAACAAATTCGATCAACTGCATACGGTAATCTTACATCTGACCTTTATATTCACCCTCTTACTGCCCTCACTTATAGTGAAGCTATTAATTTGATTGATGACAAACCTGATCCTCTCACACTTACTTTTATTATCTGTATGGCTCCCGATGCAATTACCCTTCCCGTGCGAGGAAATGAGGAATCCAGCTACTGGAATTATTATGAGATCAATAAAATTCTCTTCCCACTTGAAATTGAAGATCCCTTCCAGCTCAGGGCCGTAAAAACCGCATTAGTTCTTGATGACTATAAGGATGAGGTACCAATCAGGGCTTTAGAAGAGAAATACCATATTAGTGTAGGTGACTTAAGCCCTATTGTTACCAAAATAGGCTTCGTCCCTTGGTTATTTAATGCATTTTCCAAATTAGCTGCCCATCATAAACGAACTGCACTCATTCCTCGGATTGAAATTTTAGGAAAACGAATTACTTATGGTGTGAAAGAGAAACGTCTTCCTTTAATAGATATAAGATATGTTTCACGCGAGAGAGCTATCGCCTTTCAAAAGGCAGGATTTGATACTGTGGAAATGGTTGCAACTGCGGATATATCAGTATTGCGAAATCTTGAAGTAAAAGGATTTAAACTTGGTAATTGGGCTGAACGAATTAAAAAAGATGCTACTCGCTTGCTAAAACGCGGAAAGGATCTAACTCGTGTATACTCCCCTGATGATTTAATGCCCCTCGAAACGCCAATTCCCAAGACTCTAAGAAAAAAGCCGATTTCAAAAATTAAACAGAAAAAATTGATTTTCTATGATTAAAATCAATCCACAGGGCTGATTCGCCCTGGCTCTGGTCTATACAATAAACCTTCAGCTGTCAATTGCTCTATTGCACGCTCGATAGCTTGTTTTTGAAGGTTTCTTCGCTCTCCTTCTTCAATCACATCATTTATTGATATCGCTCCCCCTGCTTGGCGAGTCATCTCTTTGATTAGATCATGAATTGATTCCAATCTATTACGTTGTGAGGTGGACTGACCTGTTAATATTGTATCAATATCTGGCATTCCGGTTTCTTGATCCGTTCCTGTCTGCCGCAGTGAATACTCTAAAAGTCGAATTGCCGCTTCGGCATCTTCCATAGTAACTTCTGACCGTAAAGCCATGCGTGCATGCGCTTGCCCTAATCTAATTAATGCCCCAAGTTGTCGAGCTGTAATGGGCACCGGAGCGTCTTGTTGATCACCAATGCTCCTCTTTTCAACATAAAAGCTCTTCAATCGTTCAGCAGCCTCGGGAGATAATTCAGGTTTACATTTAGTTCTCGCATAATGGATATATTTTCGCAGGAGGCTTACTTCAATAGGCGGTTCTACTTCTTCTGTTACAGTTTGAATTATCCGGTCCGCCATTGCGGAATCTCTTTCTGCCTCCGGGCGATCTTTCACAATGAAAATTAGATCAAACCGTGAGAGGATCGTAACCGGGAGCTTTTTGATATTCTCAGCTACGTTTTTATATTCATCGTATCTGCCAAAGGTGGGGTTTGCCGCGGCTAATATCGATGTCCTCGAGTTCAACGTAGCCACAATCCCCGCCTTAGCTATACTTATCGTGCGCTGCTCCATGGCCTCGTGTATCGCAACCCGATCCGAAGGATCCATTTTGTCAAACTCATCGAGGCAGGCAATCCCACGATCTGCTAGGACGAGGGCTCCCGCCTCAAGGGTAAAATCGCCCGTCTCCTTGTCGCGCATTACAGCTGCTGTATTATGGACCACAATTCCGTTAGCCACGAAGTTGTGGGAGTTCGGTATTGTTAAATCATAAACATATGGATTTGTTGGCTCAATCTCCTCGACTTTTTTTATTTCATCCCAGAGGATGTCAGAATAACTGAGGTTTTTTAATAAGTCGAACTGCTCTTTATATTCTTCATGGCGCTTCTTTGTAGAAGCAATTAATTCATTTATTGAATTAATGATTTCTGGAGTTAATGAAAGTCCTGCGTTTTTTAGTAAGTTCAATATAGAAATAATAATTTCAATAGGAATTGTTGGGTCTCTTTCCTTTCTTGAAAAATACTCAAAAAGTTGTGATTTGGATAGATGCAGCTGCTGAATTATCTGTTGTTTTGAGTATCCTTTCAGTAAACCCAAGTACATTTGATTCCTATAAATATATGGAATTTTGACTCGATGCTTAAGCCAATTTAATTCTAATTTATCCAGAATTTCAGCTAAGCGTTCTCGAGATATGTCACGTCTTTCTAAATAGTAATATCCAAATGAACCCTTCCTACCAGTAATTTCTCTACTTTTGTAATCGTAAAAATCTAAGATATCTTTCAATAGAAATAGTGCATGTGGAATATTGTCTATATTATGATGAGATTCCTTCTTCTCTTTTACTGTATTCTGAAGTAATTTAGCTTTATTAGGATGAGTGAAGCCAACATAAGTACTGAATTTACAAATATCTGAATGATTTTTGAACGTAAGTTCATATCTTTTCTTTTTACCAATAATTTTCTTACCACTTTTTAAGGTCGTGGTTTTGGGTTTTCTCTCTCGTATATAAGAAATTATATTAAGTGTCAAAAGTGCATTTTGAACAAATTGTATTAAAGGTTTACTTGTAGATGAAAATCCTATAGTTGTAGAATTTTGTCCATCCTTTGGGGACGTAATCCATCCGTCTGCGTCGTAAAGACCTCGAAGAAAATAATATAAGTATTTTCTCTCGTAAAAGAGCAGTTCAGTATTCGGTGAAATATTTGCAGCCTTTGGGGAGTTTGTTATCCCAAACTTAGAAAATATATGAAAAATAAGTCTAGACCCGACGCGATATTCTTGTGGTCTATCCTTATTTCCTTCGCTTATTGAAGGTTCTAATCCAACTTTCCTAAAGAACCTATAAAACTTCTCCAAAAGGACATTCTCACGATTGGACAACCCAATGGTAACGCCACCATATCCCTCCTCTCGCCTATCAACAGAAATACGCCCATCTCCGATGATTAATCCCATCATATAAAACCATTCTTTACTCAGTGACTTAGGGAGGCGGAGTTTTTGTCCCTTTTTTATCTCTAAGAGTAATTCTTCAGGTAGATGTTTTTGAACATCTTCATCAACAAGCTGACACAATTTATTAAGCTTATTCAACGAGATATTTCCTATACTTTCTTCATTAATCCACCTGTAAATGGTTGAGTCATCAATATTAAGTTTAATCGCCAATTTTTGTATCGTAAGATTTAATTTACTTTTAATTTTCGTTAATAATTCCTGAACCGTTCGTTTCATGTTCAGAATTGTTATGTCAGTTTGATAATCTTTAATTAATTCATAAAGTGGCGGGACTTGTTTAAAGGATTTGTTCTTCAGAGTTCTAGTAACTGCAATACGATCTTTAGGTTGTAAATCTTTTGCCTGCTTCCACATTATTCCCTTTTTTCGATCGATCGATAAAATCCTAGTTTCATTCGTGGTTTTCAGTTCTCTTCCTGTCAAACTTAATATCCTAGTTATTTTTTTAGGACTTTTTATCTTCCAGACCTTGGAAATATTTGTAGAGTTTAATTTAAAATTATTTAAATGGAGAGCGTCAAGCTCCTCATTACAGTTTTTATATTCAATTGTTTCATTGTATTTCTGAATATTTCCTTCTCTAAATTCACTTTCGACTATTTCCGAAATCGGTTGAAACCCGTCCGAAAGAAAAACACTACTATCTGCGGAAATACATAATCCAACAGCCGTGGTCCCCTTGCCACTGGTGTAAAGCCCACGTGGCGCAATTTTGGAAACGTACTGGAGTAGCATTGATTTCCCCGTACCTGGGTCTCCCACTAATAGAAGATGCGATTCTCCCCGGAATTTGGAACCATCTTTCTGTTCTCGCGAAACGCCGCCGAATAGTTGGAGGGCGATGGCTTCCTTCACGTTCTCATACCCGTAGATTGTAGGGGCGATAGAGTGAATGATTTTACGATGAATCCATTCATCCTTTGCTAGTTTTAAGATTTCTTCTTTCTCCTTCGGCGTAATTTCGAGGCGATCTGTGTCGATTTCCGAACTATCTATACTATTAATTTCGAGAAAAACATGAAATGTCGTTAATCTCCCTCTCTGCCCCATATCTTGTGCCGAGTAAAGGATTCCAACCGCGGTTATTCGATTGCCTGGTCTTACAGTATCCACAAGATCTGTCTTGAGATAGGCATCAAGCGACCTCGGGAGCTGTCCAGCAGGTAGTTCTTCGGGTTTTTCTTGAACTCGAATCTTCTGCCAATCTATAAATTTAGATTTTTGTGCAATGAACTTGAATGGTCCCTTTCGATTACAATTATTGTTTTCACATTGATAGGGTTTAGTAAAATAATCTTCTTGAATAACTGTGATTTCTTGATTACATTGAGGATTCTTACACTGAAAGACACCAACAGTCAATTGCGGCTTAACCTCGCTAGCTCGTGTTAAAATTCCACTTACAGAAATCAGTTTACCTAAATGATCTGAACGAATTTTCCGTAAATCCACCCTATGATCTTCAGGTAAATTATCAAAGCGTGCAAAAAAGGTATAAGCTGAATAATCTTTAGCTTTAATCTCCATTACACGCTTAATGGCTTGTGAGGCTGCATTAATATGTTCTAAAGGTGCCTTCAAAGTCCCTTCGGCTAACCCCGGGTCGAAGTTCCATAGATCATCAAAATTGATGTGGAGTGACCGCTCATCTTGAGTTGGCATTTGCTCAATCCGAGTTCGATATTTTATTTGTCCATCTAGTGTGAAATCTTTAAAGAAAGTTTCATATCTGGCTATCGGATCATAATCGTCTTCAACCGCCATAAAAACCCTTCATAAAAGCAGATATCAATAATCGTTCAAAGATTTTTGAGGAAAACTCCTATTTAAAGTAATCTGAGATACAGATAACATATAGATGTTGTTTAAGTATGAGGTTTAGTCTAAATTTCCTCTTATTTAAATAAATTTTTCTTTAGAAGTAGGAGAATTTATTTCCCTATTATAAACCATAAAAATCCAGTTAAATCAAAAATTGTGCTTCCCAATCACTTAAAGCTTTCCTTAAAATCTTATATAATTCCTTTTCCTCATTACTACAATTCTTTAACATCTCCGCTGAATCGCTTCCTGTTGTCGCAGCGATCCTTAGGAGCTTATAAAATCTCCGAGACAAGACATCACGTAACAATGACTTCATTTTTTTAATCTTCTCCAGCACGAGTAAATCCGGATTCTTCTTGTTCCGTTCGCTTAAATCAAGAAGAGTTTCATGGATTTTCACATAGAAATTCGGATCAATGGGGGTCAGTTGTGGATTTGGTAATTCCCGATATAAGATCTTATTTAAATCGCCTGTTTGGATCGGTTTTAAATCAATAAAATTTGCGTATTCTTGTTTTACAAGAATCTTTGCTTGCCAATATGGTAGCTTGACTTCTTCACCCTCTTTATAGGGTCCTATTGTTTCATCAGCTGAAATTTCAAGGGGGGTACAATCTTTTCTCAGCCGAATCCGCACCGGATGGTTCCGCCATTCAAAGATGAAATCTCTCACGTTCATTCCCTATTTTTTCAAATTCTTCGGTATAATTAAATTAATCTGCCTATTAAAAAATTTATAAGATTGCTTTATTATCAAGGCACTACTTATTTCAAAAAGGTGTTAGTTTTGGTTCAAATTAAAAGTCTCAAGTGTTTTCAATGTGGGATGATTTACCCTCCCGAAAAGATTAATATTCTCTTCAGATGCCCCGATTGCAAATCTGGCTTGAACGCTATCTATGATTATGATGCTATTCAAGTTTCCTTGCTCGGAAATCCAATTATTCGCGGAGAATTCATTCGTACGGAAGTGCACCATTGGAAATATTTTAGTTTTTATCCAATTCAAGATGCAACAAAGGTGGTTTCAATGGCCGAAGGGGGTACTCCTCTTCTCGAATTACCAAAGACAACCGCGGAACTTGGATGTTCTCATTTATATTTTAAGTACGAAGGAACAAATCCGACAGGTTCCTTTAAAGATCGCGGTTCAACAGTGGAGATATCAAAAGCAATAGAGAACAAGGCTAAATCCGTCATATGTGCATCTACTGGAAATATGGGTGCATCTGTTGCAGCATATGCTGCGATGGCCGGAATAAAATGTGCAATAATTATTCCTGAAAATATTCCAAATGAAAAATTAGCTCAAATTTACGCCTACGGCGCAAAAATCGTTCAGGTTAATACCAATTCCTATCACATTATTCAAAAATTATCAGAGAAAGCAGCATCAGAATTTGGATATTTTTTATTGGGTGATTATATTAATCGGACAGAGGGTGAAAAGTCCGTTGGATTTGAAATTGTGGATCAAATGCTTTGGAAATCACCTGATTATATTTTTTGCCCCATCGGTACAGGAACTTTGATCTGGGCAATATGGAAGGCATTTATAGAGTTTAAAGAGGTCAAGTTACTTGAAAAGCTACCGAAAATGATCGGTGTCCAAGCCAAAGGTTGCGCTCCAGTAATAGATGCATTTGCGAAAGATAGTCTCAAAATTACACCTGTAAAAAACCCTAAAACAGTTGCTTCGGCAATTGCTTGCCCGGATCCAATTACTGGGACTGGCGCATTGCTTGCTATCAAGAATTCAGGAGGATCAGGTATTGCTGTTACTGAAGAAGAAATAATTAAAGCAAGAAAAAAACTAGCTCGAATTGGATTATTTGCCGAACCATCTGGTGCCGTGAGCTTTGCAGGATTTTTAAAATTATATGAACGCGAAAATTTACGAAATAAATCAGTTGTTTGTATACTTACTGGACATGGATTGAAAGATGCTCATACAGGCTATGATATCAAGAAGATCACCATAGAACCCACTATCAATGCTCTAAAAAAAGCCCTAATTTGATAATTCTTGAACCCTTATGGACAGACAATTTAGGGATATTTTTCTGTAAAAAATAGAATTGATAGGGTGCATTTTAAATTAAAAAAACATGATAACAACAGAAGTTGAAATATGCATTCTTCCATCTTCACGTTTTCTTTTCTTTCCGAATAATAGATATTAAAAATAGCTGATTTTTTAGTTTACCTTGGAGTGAACAAGCTTCTTCGGTTCTAATTCTCGACTATATGGGGAATGAGTAGATAACTCTTCATATTCATCCGTTTGAACCACCGATACATATTTTTTTTGGATCTTTTAAACACAAAGAGCTCACCCTTCCTTATCAGGATGTTTCAAGTACAGAAGACTTAAAAAGAGATCATTTTACCCGAAATCTTCGCTAAATATAAAAAAGAAGGTAGAAAAAAATGGATTCTAAAAAGTTGAAAGTAATGCTCATTGCACCACCGCACTTTTACCTTTTTAACACATTGGGGATCCCCCAATTAACTGCGTACCTCAAGTCGCAGGGACGTGACGTAGAACAGGTTCTGGTGGATACTGACATATACAGCTTTCTGTTGTCCCCTGATGAGATGGATTGCTTTTTTTCTAAGATTCAGGAGGAAATCCTGCCTAGAGCATCTTCCGATGCTGAATTCAGGGAAACTCTGGAGGAACGGCTTTCCGAACGGGATGGCATCAGGGATATGTTACAATTATTCGGTATCCTGAAGGGGGATGAAGACACTCTCACCGTCCTTGGTGTACTCCTCACTGCCAAAGCTAACATTATTGGATTGTGTGTGGATGCTGTTGCGCAAATCGAGAGCAATTATGTAAACCTGGGATATGAGGATTTCCTGAAGAAAGTGGCTCTGATGAACTTCGGGCTGCAAATAATCGGACTATCCCACAT
>JAEOSY010000165.1 GCA_016840125.1 Candidatus Helarchaeota archaeon
AAGTTCCAATGTCCTCTTATGTACCACAAGGTCGAATGGTAGGGGCACTACCCTCAGGAAGAAAATCTCAAGAACCTATTTCAGATGGAGCTTCTCCTACGATAGGTACTGATTTGAACGGTCCTACCGCGGTCCTCAAATCCATGGGTAAGATAAACAATCCAGAACTATCCCTTGGACAAACTCTGAACATGAAACTTGATCCAGTTGTATTTAAAAGTGAAGATGGTATTAAAAGGTTGGCAGACCTTATCCGAGTGTTTGTAGATCAAAAAGTTGACCATGTTCAGATTAACGTTGTTTCAGCAGTGACTCTAAAAGCTGCTCAAAAAGATCCAGAAAAATATAAGGATTTAGTAGTCAAGGTTGCCGGATATAATGCCCGATTTGTCAACTTAGATAAACCAGTTCAAGATAGTATCATCGCACGGACAGAACACAGATTGTAGGGAAATGAAAGGATTAATATATCCCTCAATTCTATAAACTTTTTTTACTTAAATTCCCAATTAAGACTTTGATACCATTATAAGTAAAAATTAGCGATAATGATTATTATTTTTAGTTTTTTTTAATCATCACTCTTTATTCATAACAGCATGACTATTTGAAAAACTTTAAATTATTTTCTCCTTTGATAGTAAATTGGGTTTTAATCTGAAAAAAAAGACATTTCAATATAATCCTAATTTGTAGATGAGATGAATAAATTATGGATGAGAACGAAAAATTTGAAAATATTGTTAAAAGAGGTTTGAAAGAATACTTTAAGCGAAATCCAGGAGTTGCTGTCAATCTCGGTAAAGAAGAGTATCAAAATGAAGTAGAATCAGCTACGAAAGAACATATCGAGGACAATCTTAAGTGGTTCGGTCAATGGCTTGATGAGTTTAAACAATTAGATAGGGAAAGATTAGATTTCGAGAACCGAATATCAATCAAAGCACTAGATTATTATTACACTTTAAATTTGTTCATGCATGAAGAGTTTCCCTTATGGAAAAAAAAACCGAATGGATTAGCGCAATTTCAGCAAATTCTCTTCCTTTTATTCCAACGAAAAGGGCCAACTACCGATGTAGCGGAGGCTGTTATTTCTCATTTAACGAAATTACCTAAATATCTAGAAGAATTTCAATCTCGTTTTGATAATACACCGATTCCAGTTGTATGGAGAGACTTAGCTTTGGAACAAGTTCAAACAACTCCTAAATTATTACAAACTCTTTCTGAAGCTTATAGTAAAACAACTGAAATTCCAGAATCTCTTAAAAATACACTTCAAAAGGTAATTGAAGAGAATGTAAAAGTTATCCAAACTCATGTAGATTGGATTGAAAGTTTACCTGTGGATACTGATGAATTTGCTTGGGCTTTAGGACCTGAAAAATTCAATAAATTGTTGAGTTTACGGAAACTTCCCTGGGATAGAAAAACTCTTCTAAAAAAAGGAACTGAGATATTTAACTCGTCGTTTAAACTAATAAAAAAGATAGCTAAAGAGCTCTATCCCACCAAAACATTTAGCGAGGCTGTAGAAGCCTTCTTTAAAGAAGATTTCATTCCTACTTTTGAAGAAGCGCTTGAATATGCTCGGAGTGAAGCAGCGAGAGCGAAAGAATTTATAATTTCTAATAATCTAGCTACTATTCCTCAAGAGAAACTAATTATTGTTGAAACACCGCCCCACCTTATACCAATCATTGCAGCAGCAGCTTATTGTGAACCTCCTTATTATGATAATAAACAACCTGGAATTTTTATGATTTCTCCTACACAAAAGGAACGACATTCATATACAAATATATCACTTACGATGATTCATGAAGCTTATCCTGGCCACCATTTGGATCTTGCTTGTAATAACACATTCGCTCCTATAATCCGATTGTTAGGACAGGCTTCTTTTACAGCACCTTCCTATGAAACTTTAGAAGGGTGGGCTCTTTATTGCGAGGAATTGATGCTAAAACAAGGATTTCCTAAAGACCCTATAAAATCCCAACAGCTTGTTTCAGGAATTCAATTACAAGAATCAATGAAAATTATGTTAGACATCCAAATGCACTGCAAGCAACGAACAATTGCAGATGCTACTAAAATGTGGATGAATATCATACAACTAAATGAAGAAGCCGCTAAAACCGTAGTAATAGACAATACTGCTTGTCCTACATATCCATTGTCTTATCTTAGTGGAAAGCTCTTAATTGAAGATTTACTACAGGAGGTAAAGGAAAAAATGGGGAGTCAATTCAGTTTAAAATTCTTTCATGACACCATTCTTCAATGTGGAGATTTGCCTTATTTCTTGTTAAAAGTATATTTTGATGAAAAAATAAAAAATTTCTCATTGATCACTGCTTAAAGATTCACACTCTACCTTTTAGAGATATAATCCCATAATAGTTCGGTATTACCATGTAAGTTAGACATTGAAAACTATATATGAAACTCTTGATCATTTCCATATGATCACTAAAAACCTAATCTAAGGAAAAAGTGAAAAAAGTGAAAAAATCAAATTATTCAAAAATGGTTATTATCGTAATTGCAAGTCTGATTGCAATCTCTATTATCC
>JAEOSY010000166.1 GCA_016840125.1 Candidatus Helarchaeota archaeon
ATTGGATGGCAGGGATCGGGTGATTAAAAGAAGTGCTTCAAATGTCAGCAATGTGGAGAGGTATTATATCTAGAATATCAGTTATGGTAAAAACCCAATTATATATTGTCAACTACTCGTCTTTTAATAAAAACTCTCTCTTTCCTTTTTTCTTTTTTAGGTTAATCGGCTATTTTAAACCCATATTTTTTAAGGCTGTCACGCATTTCAGCTTGAAACGGTCCTGGAGTCCCCTCGAGGAACGCCGGGATCATATCTTGGTCTTCAATTTCTTCAGCTTCTCGCGCTTTTGCCTTCCCCTCTGCAAGGGAACTGATTGCCATTCTGGCAATTTGTTGGAATTGTGGTGGCGATAATAAAATCAATTCGTTGAATATCTTTTGTGTTTGAGGATTCCATTTCATCCCTTTCTTCTTCTCGGGATCCTTGGATTCTTTAGGTTTAAGACCAAATTCACGACTCGTTATGATGTCATGTAGATAATCCTGCAAAGATTCTACATATGATTCTGCCTGATCTGCATCGCGAAAAACGGCTTTATCCGCCCAGTCGGCACAATAATTACAGTCGTCGCACATGGCGATGCAGTTTTGCTTTTTGAAAAATTCAATGAAACCATCCAGTTTCGTGTTATCGATGACTAATTTTGCTTTATTCTCTGCACCAAAAGCCCGCCCTTTAAATCCTGGATCTTGTGCAGTTAAATCTCCAAAGGACATCGTAAACCCTTGAATGATATCTATCAGGTTTCCTTTATATTTACGATCTGAGAAGGCCTTAACAGCTCGAAGAATCCACTCAGTAGACATTCGTCGCCCTGCAATTTTGAATTTATCAATCCCTATAGCTTCATAGTGGGATAAATCCTCAGGGCGGATCCAACGCGTTTTTATCGCTTCTTCACGATTAGAAAACTTAATTATACTACAGTTAATTATACAGGTATCAATATAATTGCGCTCAAATTGTTGAAACGTCTGTGAGGCATGTCCTAATGTATTATAATGATAATGTCTATGAGGGCACTGGAACAGACAGCCGTCTGTCAGAAGTAAAACAAGGTCACAGGAATATTTTTTGAGCGCCTTTTGCATTTTCTCTAAGGTTTTAAAGTCACGATTAATCATGACATCTGGTGTCATTTCATTTACACCCATCATGGCGTAAAATTTTGCTCTATTTACTGAATTTACATGGGAAACTGTAGAAACCCGTATTTTTAGTTTCGGAAATTGCTCATGAACTAGTTGGATAAGAAGAGGGATTGATATAATTACATTATCAGCTCCGATGTCAACTATCCACTGAATATATTCTACTAATTTCCGGTGAAATTCGGGATTGGTCTCCATATTATTCAAACAAGGGGCGTTCAAAAGGTAGGAAAATTCCATTTTGTGATCATGAACTTTTTGTATATAATCGATAATCGTTTCTTCTGAGGTTTCCGGCAAAATTACGGATGGGCGACCCCCACCAACTATGGTATGGTTCGCACAACCATAGAGATCGCTTACGGGATATTTTGCAATTTTTTCGATAAGCTCCAGATCCCAATTCGTAGCTACTGTTAGTTTAATCTAGGTCACTTCCTTTTAGCAATAGTTTTGATTAACAATATAACATTAACAAATAGATAAAAAAACTTTCTATGAGAAATCCTTGGATTTTCATATGAAAAATAATTGAAATGATTTAGTTACTCCGATCCGAGTTCTCTTCTGATTCAGGGGTAGGTGGTTCTAACGAAATATCTGTGAAGATTAATCGGGCAAATTCTCGCCCTTTAATTGATGGGTTATTCTTCGCGTTTCGGATTAGACTTTTTGCTTCTGTTTCATCAAGCTCAACAAGAGTCAATTTTGAACTAAGTTCCTCAAGGATCATTGAAAACTTCTTTCCACTAGTTCCTCTGGGGACTATGAGGCAGGCTTTATCGATATTTTGTCCCGTTAGTGCCTGTTTCAAGCGATTAACTGAATAATAAGCTGCCACTCCTCCACTTTTATTAAAGGATTTGATTGTTGGAATATCAATTCCTATTTTTTGTCCATTTAAATCAAGTATTACCGCACTAATAGATTTGTTTTTACCGGAAACGGTGAATTCATAGTCAAAATCAACTTTCAATTCTGTTCCGTGTTCTTTAGTAAAGTATAAAATAGAATCTATTGCTGCGCTGACTGTAGTAGCGGGAGTTACTTCAATTTGTTCCGCCATTTCAGCTTCGAATTCCTCCTCCTTCTTCTTTACTGCAGCATCAATAATTTGATCTAGATCTGCTAGCACTTTTTCCCCCATATCATGCAACGTTGAGGGTGCAGATTCACCTGATTCAGGAATATGCGTAGTGGGTGCAATTGATCCAGGAGTTGAAGCTTCTGCTCTACCTCTTTCTATATGATCAATTTTTTCTTGGAGGTGGTCAAATAATTCTTCGTCATAGAGTATTTGATCGATAAAAACTTTCGTCATTTTAATGGAATCTCTTGGATTCCCTTTTGTCTTTTCAAAAACTATTTTGAAAACTCCTTCCTTCAACGGGAAATAAGGATCTGGTGGTGAGGGGATATTATTCTCATCCCAGAACGTTTCCATAGCTTTGATATATAATTTTTTTGTGTCTTCTAACGTAAAAGGGTGTAATTCGAGTTCCATTTCCATTCGAGATTTCATTGCACTATCCGTAATTTGCGTGATCCGTGGCCAAATTTCACTAAGGCATGCAACAATAATAAGAGAATTTGAAATTTCATTATACATCCTTTTATGTATTGACATTAATCGGATTTCTGCTTCTGCTCCATAGGAATTATAGGGGATCTCCAGCTCATCAAAATAGAAGATAATTGGACGATCACTCTGCTTCGAAATAACCTTAAGAGCCGCAATACAAATGTCATCTTCCTCAATAACACGCGAAAGGCTTAACTTTAGTAAATCCGAATCCATTAGGGCCTCACCAAGAAGCCAGCGTTCCGCAAGCTTCCAATGCAATGCTTTCATTTTATATCTAATTAAGGTCTTTACAAATTCACTCTGTAATCCTGTAAAATCTTTACGAGCTAGCCTTTGAATTTCATGAGCACTTCGTTTAACTTTAAATACGCCTAATGGATCAATCGAACGGTGGCTTCCTCCATATTTTTTGACCATCGAAGAGCCGATCTTCTTCAATATCACATCCCCTAGTTCATTCATAATACATGAATAGATATGAAATAACATACGAACTGGGGCAGGTGGCGAAGGAACATATACGATATAACATCCAAAATCGTCTTCACGCTCCTTGAGTGCCCAATACAAATGAGTTTTACCTGTTCCCGCAGATCCATATACCGGCAAAAACCGGGTTGTATGATCATTGTTGATCATTTTCAATAATCTGAGGATTGAACCATCAATTAACTTTCGAGGTTCTGGTATATCAACAACATCCTTCATATCCGCGCGGGATACGAATCTATCGAACGGTGTCACTCCTTCCTTCAACGTATCCAAATACATCATTTTTTCATCGGCATCCATGTGCAAACCATCCTTCGATCCTTTTAATTAAACATGAAGATTAAAGAAATTAAAAGTCAATATGATCTAAAAATTAAATAATTGATAAATATCTAAATATTAAAAAATCACATTTGAGGGTTTAAAATTGACAGATCGAATAAATAAACTTATAGCGCTTGCTGAACAAGCAAAAGCAGCGGGTCAATACAGCCTTGCCTTAAGATACTTAAACATGGCTATAGAACTCGCTGAAGAAGCCAAAGATGAAGAAAAAGTTATGAAATGCCTATCATTAATTGATGAAATTACAGGATTCTTAAGTGCCCAGAAGGAGTCCTTGAGTAAGAAAACGACGTATTCCTTGGAAAAACAAAGGGCGGCTTCTACATTATATTCATTACTTACTGGTACCACTTCTGTAGATGAGACAAAAAAGGAAAGCTCGGAACTCGCGAAGCTTGCTGAAAAAACGAAGGAGGATGACTGGGACGCAACCACTGAAAAAGAGAAGATGCTTGAGTCGATTAAGCACCAGATGGAACATGTCATGTATGCTGCACCACCTGATCTTGGTGCTACCCTTCCAGCAGACGAACGTCTCAAAGATAAACCTTACAGAGAAGAAAAAAAGAAAGGCAAAGCAAGAAAGAAAGCGGAGCAAAAACAAGTTGTATTTAAAGAAGTTGAGCGCGCCCCATCCACCAGTGCTAAACCTATCGGTGGTCTACCTGCAGGTGGTACTGCTGGACCGCCAGCTCAGCCAGCTAAAAAACCAGCGATGAAACCACCTGGTGCCCCACCTGCTCCTAGAAGACCACTTGGTGCCCCACCTGGAAGACCACCTGGTGCCCCACCTGCTCCTGGAAGCGCTCCCCCTCCAAAAGCTGGCGGCGCACCCCCACCCCCACCCAAAAGTGCTCCAGTGTCATCACCACGCCCCACGATGCCTGCACCAGAACCCGCACCCACCCCAATGCAGCCGATAGTAGAGGATAAAATGGAATTAAAAGAAGAATTTGCATACGAAGAAGAGGAAGATGCCGAATTTGAGGAGGTAAGCGGTGTACCTGAAGAAGGGATGGGCGGTGGAGACATTGGATTTGGCGGTGGTGAGGCTGAAGAAACAGAAGATAGAATTTCATCCATTAGTACACCAGCTACAACCGCCCCTCGTATTCGGGGGCGCCTTCCAGTCACTGGCGAAGAAGGCGAAGCCAAACCCAAGAAAATCCAGCGCTTTGGGGATGTTTCTGCCCCAATGGAAATGACAGTGAAAAAAGAGTATCTCATCAATATCGGTCTCCGCGTATTTAAGACGGATGTCGTGGGAATGCCGGTACCGATGACGATCACCGTTCCAACAGCGGGACCCCCCATCATCGAAGTTCTAGTGCTTGGACAGGATTTTAAAGTGGATCAACCTCGCCGGAGTTTGATAGTTCCACTTGGTACTGATAGCGACATTCTGAATTTTCGGGTGACACCGCAGAAGGATGGTATCCGAGGCTTGACCGTAGAATTTTACCAAGAAGGAACGTTAATTGGGCGAGCTATTCTTAAAGTTATGGTAAAAAAGAAAAAGGAACCCGTTAATGAAAACCTCTCCTCCACTTCAGTGACTGTTGCCTCTCGATTCGGTGAGACACGGCTAGATGCGACCCTTCGAGTGGTGCGGTATGATGAGGACTTCTTTTTCTCACTCTTTACCCCCCGGGCAAAAGCGGTTGTTTCCCAGAGCGCTCTCTTTGGAAAAGCGACTGTTGATATGAGTAAGGTGCATAAACTCGAAGTTGCAATGGAGGAGGCAGTCTTTGACAGAGGAAATCCACAGGCAGCTCTTGATAAGCTTAAAGAATTAGGAAAGCAAATCTATAATTACATTCCCAAACAAATTCGAAAAACAATCAAGTCTATCGAGCCCAAATACTTGATGATTGAAACCGGTGATTTATTAGTCCCTTGGGAACTAGCATTTGATGGTGACGATTTTCTCTGCAGCAAATACTGCTTAGGTAAACGCGTGTTCGATGAAACCCGGGACTTTCGACCTCCTCCATTCTGTATTGGAAAGAAGGTTCTCGACATAATCTTCATTGGCGCCTCTCCCAAGAATGTTCCAGAAATCTCAGTAGATAAAGAGCTCGAACTCTTTAATGTCTATGAGTCCACGAAACGAATTCATCTTCAAAAACTAGTTGAACCTGATGCAGTCAAGTCCAAAGTGATTGAAGTCTTAAATAAGGGTGATGTTGTTCACTTAACATGCCACGGAAAATATGAAGAGAAGGAGCCTCTAGAATCTGCCTTGTTACTAAGTGATGATATTATCACAGCCGATGAGATAGATGATATGGAAATGGACAATTGGCCACTAATTTTCGCTAATGCCTGCAGTACAGGTGCCATTTCGGATAAAATGGTTGGCGTTGGAGGTATAGCTCGCGCCTTCCTTGAAGCTGGGGCTATCGCTTTCCTCGGACCTTTGTTTGAAATTCCTGATGATATCGCGATCGAATTTGCAAAGGAATTCTATAACAATCTATTGTTTAACAAAGAAAATATCGGTGAGGCTATATTAAATACCCGTAAAAAACTGCGCGATCAGTTCGGCGGTGCTTTCTGGGCAATTTTCTCACTTTATGGAGACCCGACTCTATCGCTCTGTAAAGCCTAATTCCCTCTTTTTTTGTGATGCTTGATGGTCGCCCTAGTTACTTGGTATGATAAATACAGTCTTATGATCGCTACAGCCATACTTATAGTCACCTTTTTGTTTTCGATCCTATTTTATCAGGAATGGCGAAAACAGAAACGTTCTAAGAATGAACAATTCATTCCACTTGCTTTAGCACTATTCTTTGCTTTCTTATTTGTGAGTTCTTTGATGACCACGTTTTCAAACTTTTTCGCTGAGGATACTCTCCTAAACTTATTAGCAAATACCCGTATTTATTTCCGTTTCGTTGTTGCTTTTATTATAATTGTGGGGGGGATTATTATTTTCATAGCAGAACGAATTGTACGCATGAATCTGCATTTAAACACAAGGCATCTATTTCTAATTTATTATCTTGCATTTACAATAGCGTTATTCGTACTCATATCATTGGATATCGACGTATTTTTTGGAGCCAATTTCGTTTTCTCAACCCCTCTATTTGTTTTAATAGGGCTTTTCACCTACACCTTACTTATTAAAACTTCTGGAGCAATTAGAAAACGGATGGTTCTTGTTCTTGTTGGGTTTGGGCTCTTTGATATGATGGTTGTACAAGAAATTTGGTATCTACTCCAGAATGATTTTGGTGTAGTGCTTGGTTTAAAGAATGGTGTCTTAATTGCGTCGATTTTAGCAGGATTTGGATTTTATACCATTCCCTCGTTTACCGAATTTGATTGGAACAAAAAAATTCGCCAATTATATATCCTCGATCCCAATGGATTGTGCCTTTTTCAACAAACTATTAGAAGTGAAAGCGTGGCTGATAAAGATTTACTAGGTGGTAGTTTAATGGCAGTTCAATCTCTCATGAAAGAGATGATCAAAAGCGAAAAATCACTTCAAGTGATTGATCATGGTGATGCAAAAATAATTTTTAAACAAAGTTTTCATGCTGTTGCTATTATGATTGCAGATGAGGATTTATACGTTGTCCATAATAAGCTTCAACAGTTACTTAAAGAATTTGAATTGCTATTTGGAAATCTAATGTACCGTTGGTCCGGCAATCTCGATTTATTTAAACCATTACAGCCTGTTGTTAACAAAATTTTTGAATTAAAAGAGCGAGTAATAGCCCCAATTGAAAAATAGGTGGTAAAGAATGCCTGAACTCCAAATTTTTGAACTAGATCCGACAGGTGGATGCTGCGGTTTCCCCGCTGAAATCCCAGGTCTCCCTCCTGCTGATATGATGCGGCAGGAATTGATCCGGCGAAATAAAATAATCAAACAGCTTGAAAATCAACTCCAAATTAAGGTTCAACGCAATTTTTTAAAGACTGTGAGTTTCCTTACCAATGATATTGTAAAAGACTTCGTTCGACAGAAGGGGAATCAGGCGTTTCCAGTCTTCCTTTATGGTAATAAGATAATCCATTCTGGTAATTTCCCTTCTTTCGAAGAGATTGGTCCTAAAATAGAGCAATCAGTTTAAACTTTTTTCGCTTTTCCGGGTTTCTTTTTAGTGTGCTTTCTCTTTTTAGGGTCCATATATTGCTGTTCTTGTTCAAATTCTTCTGGAGATAGAGGCTTACCTGTAACATATTTGGTCCGTTCAAGTTCTCCTATTTTTTTCTTAACCACTTTCTTTTCTCCACTCAAATTGTCACCCCCCTTAGAATTATTTAGCCATCCTTGCCTTAAACCGCTCAATATCACGGTATCCGATATCGCGCCTGAAACGGAGCGCATCGCATTTTATATTTGAAATAGCTTCGAGACTGCGTTCCTGCGCTTCGATAATATCCTTTCCACGAGTTGTGACATTCAAGACCCTACCCCCATTTACAATAAATTCACCTTTCTCATTAAATCCCGTTCCCGCATGAAATACCGTAACCCAAGGGTTATCGAAATAAGGATTATCAAGTCCCCCAATGACTTTCCCTAGATGTGATTTATAGAAATCATCTTTTCTGGGGTAACCTTTGTTCGCCATTACAGTGCAAACAGCAGAACCTGGATGCCAATCCAATTTAATATTAGATAGGTCTTCGTGTTGGGCCGACTTTTTTAAAATCTCGTAAAAGTTGGGCGCATTTAGCAAGGTTGCAATGGGCTGAAGTTCGGGATCACCGAACCGCGCATTATACTCAAGTATTTGAAACGGCCAATCGTCGTTCCCTGGATTACGGATCAGAGCAATATAGAGGGTTCCATATAGCTTCCCGTTGAGCGCTTTTAAAGTCGGTTCTACAATTTTATTGAGGATCCACTTCTCGGAACCACGAGTTATTTCACATGGGGCATAGGCACCCATACCTCCGGTATTACTCCCAGTATCCCCTTCGCCTTCCTTCTTATGATCTTGAGAAAAGATCAATGGGATATAACTCATTCCGCTACAGATAACCATGCATGAAGCTTCCTCATGAATAACCCCTTTCTCACCAGCAAATTGTTCTATTACGACCGTATCCGAGATTTCTAACATCTTATCCACCTCTACAACTGCTTCTTCCTGGGTTGCACAAGGGTGGACCCCTTTGCCTCCCATATCCCCACTCGGATGTTTGACAACTGTATTATTCGGATCCTCCATTATCTTCGCTTTTGCTGCTTCTGCGTCTTGGAACATCCAACATTGAGGTGTTGCAATTCCTGCTTTGTTCATCACTTCTTTGCCATAAATCTTATCAACTTCAATTTGTGCCATCTTTTTACTAGGTCCGTAAATAAGAAGTCCTTCTTTCTCGAAAGCATCCACGATCCCGTTTCCCAGTTGGCTTTCAGAACCTGTTAAAACCAAATCAACTTTTTCTTTTAATGCAAAACCCACTAAAGTATCAAAATCATTAGGTGAAATATCAATATTTTTCCCGAGTTGATGTGTCCCAGGATTTCCAGGTGCAGTATATATTTGTCCAACACCTTTACTCTTCGACATGAGCCAGGCAAGGGCACTTTCACGCCCGCCACTTCCGATTATTAGTATTGATTCAGCATTGCCCATAAAATCCTCTCAAATGAGTAATTTAATATCAATATGTTAAAATAACATAGAATATATTCATAAAAAACCTTTTTTATACTTTTATAAAAAAACTTGAGTTTAGTTAATGCTATAAAAATGAAAATTAACCAGCATAATTCGAAACACCCCCACTTGCGTGGGGACAATAATAAATCCTTTAACTTCATTCGTATATAAGCCGGTACACCTCCACTCGCGTGGAGACATTCGTATTACACGTCACAGGATTGAAATTAAAAAAGATTTTACAAATACAATAATGTATCAGGATTCTTCACTTGGAACTTAAAGATTCTTTAGAATTAGAGGAGTTAAATATTTTAACCATTAATTTTCCCAGAAAAGTTAAGGTTACCCACACGTTTTTACCTTGTTTATTTCTTTTAATTAGCATTAATTCCTCCATGTTAGTTAAATGATGACTTATCCTACTTCTTTCTTTTTGAAGTTCTTTCTTTCCTTGTTTCCCATGTGAACTAAGTTGGATAATGAGATTTTTAAGCGATTCAGCCTCTTCTTGGATTCCCAGAAGGATTTTTTTCTGTTCTTCAGTTGGAAAATTGATCGGAATCAAGGGGAGCTCGAGAATTTCTTCAATTCCGACTTCAATATCCGATTCATCGTACCGCGGAATAGACGTAATTACTCTTGAGTTTGTAAAACAGCCTGCGATATACGCCGCAATGGCAAAAGTCCTAAGAGAGCCTGTTGCATTAATTAAAACATCTGACCCCGCTCGTCGTTCTTTTAATATTAGATCTAGAAGTTGATTTGTAGCATTTAAAATATTTTTCTTATCGACTTTCTTTTCATGAACCTCCCATATAGGTTTTAGGGCTTTCTTTATTTCATTGGCAATTCTCTTGGCTTTATTTTCACCGCTTGAGACCTGTTTCCCAACCATTAAAATAATTTTTTGGGATGGGTATTTATGTAACGCCTTAATAGACTCCAATATCTTCTCCTTGTGATGTCCGACGAAAACAATTTGGGTATATGGCATTATTTATTGATTATCGAATATTATATTAATAATCTTTTCTTTGAGCGTGAAATATTTTTACATATTTGATTTTTTTTTTTGAGCTTGAAAATATTTTTATAGATCCTGTTAAATATCTTAATAGAAATGTAAATTCAAACCTTCTATTTCGGGGTGGATATTAAGGAAAATCATCGTTGGGAAAAATATACCCTGTACAATCCGTTAATATTAATTAAAAAAAAACAAGTTAGGTTGATGAGTTTCAAAATTGACACCAATAAAGTTTCTTTGGGGGAAAACTCGAAAAGTTGATCTCCTTACCAAGGAAAAACGTATTTTTCATCCGCTCATTTGCCACTTGATTGATGTAGCGGCTGTAGCTGATGTTTTTTGGGATGAAATATTATCAAAACATCTCAAGGATCAGCTAAATCACGCTTTATTTAGAGATCCGGAAACTGCTAAAAAAAGTGTGGTTTTTTTTGCGGGAATACATGACATAGGAAAAGCCACACCCGCTTTCCAGACTAGAGTGCCTGAATTAGCAAAAAGACTATCGTCATTTGGGCTAAATTTATTTTCACTTAAAAAGAATCACGGCTTTATGACAGGTGAAATTTTTTTACGATGTGTACAAGCAAGGGAGATAAACCTCCAGATTGAAGATTATACATTTATTGAAAATCTAAAATATGTGATTAGCGCGCATCACGGAGTTCTTCCGAGATCTGAAAACTTTTCCAGTAATATTGAGCATTTAGGTAATGAAAAATGGCAAACCGTCCAAAAACAATTGATTCACATCATCGAACGCTTTACACAATTAAATCCGACAACTTTAAGTCCGCCCGATTATGCTAATAACGACCAAGTAAACGCGTTTCTCATTTTTCTTGCGGGTTTCATCTCCGTGGTAGATTGGATCGGGTCAAATGAGTTATTCTTCGATTACTACACAAAATTTGAAAATGTCAAGGAATTACAGGAAACTTATTTTCAATTGAGCCGAGAAAGAGCTATTAATGCGATAAAGACGATTGGTTGGAGTCACTATCCCCACACGCAGGGGGGTGTGCCTGTTCTGTCGTTTAAGCAAGTTTTTCCAAAGATCCAAGTATTAAGGCCATTGCAACAAAAAATAGTAGATAATTTGAGTTGTGTGAACGCACCGAGTTTAATTATCATTGAAGCCCCAATGGGTGAGGGAAAAACAGAGGCAGCCTTATATCTTCAACACTATTTAGAACACCATGAAGAACTACAAGGTGCTTATATAGCCTTACCTACCCAAGCCACTGCAAACCAGATGTTTTTAAGGGTGAATGACTATTTATCGATGACAAAGCAGGAGCAACGTGTGAATTTACATCTATTACATGGAAAAGCCCTTCTTTCCAAGGATTATAAACTATTAAAAATAAAAGGTAAAAAGTCTCATCCAGATCCCTCTCAAATAGTCGCAGATGAATGGTTTACCTACCGCAAACGAGGATTGATTTCACCGTTTGGAGTGGGAACCGTGGATCAAATTCTTTTATCTATTCTTCCAGTTAGACATTTTTTTGTCCGCCTTTTTGGTTTAGCAGGTAAGGTAATAATTATCGATGAGGTGCATTCATATGATATCTATATGTCAACCATCCTCCGCTATTTGCTCTCTTGGTTGAAATGGTTGGGTGCATGTGTCATCTTATTATCCGCCACTCTCCCCTCCCTCAAGAGAGGAGAGCTTATTAAATCCTTTTATCCCGAGTTTGATGCCAGTAAGGAATTGTCGTATCCGCGTCTCACAATTTGCAACAAAGACGATTTTAAATCCTTTACCTTTGATGTCACTTTGAAAAAACAGGGTAATACCAGCGTTCAACTACAATGGATTGATGAAAATAGTATATATGGTTTATTCAAATCCAGCTTGCAACAAGGAGGAAGGGCGGTTATTATTTGTAATAAAGTACGAAGAGCTCAAGAACTCTTTTTACGACTTAAGCCACTTGAAGATATGGGGGTAGAAATTGATCTATTACATTCAAGATTTCCATTCCACCAGCGCGATAGAATTGAAAAGGCGATCCTAGAAAAGTTTGGCAAGCACCAGGATCACACTCATTCGCCGCGATTGCTTATCTCTACCCAAATTATTGAACAAAGTCTAGACCTCGATTTTGATTTGATGATCAGTGATCTCGCACCTATTGATTTATTATTTCAACGAATGGGGCGTTTACATCGGCATATCCATGACCAAAACGGTAATCCCGTGATACGCCCTCCTAGTCTGAGCCGGGCACAATTTGGGATAATCAAGCCAACGCTCGACGAGCATGGCATCCCCCAACTCTCATACCCCATTTATTCCCGATATATTCTCCTAAGAACGTTCCTTTATTTATGGAACGTGGAATCTATCGCCATCCCAGATGATTTAGAGAAATATATTGAATTTATTTATAATGATGTAGCTGAAATGCCTAATACCAATAGCAAAG
>JAEOSY010000167.1 GCA_016840125.1 Candidatus Helarchaeota archaeon
GGATTCCATTGTCCTTGGATATTGCTGCGTTCAGCGTGATGGTCTTAGGGTTTTCCAGAGAAATGAATTATTAATTCTCTAATTCCCTTTTTTTTTTAAAAAACCTTGAGAGAAAAAAGGATCTAACTTTATTCGATTCCCTGTTTGGGAAAAAAAAAGAAGAAATCTACTCTACTTTAGCTGGGCATTTATTTTTTTAATTAATTCCAGGTTGTAGAGGGCTTTGAATTTTTCATTCTCCCATCCCCGTATTAACCGATTTTCTAATTGTTCCATGCCTAACTGTTTTAGAGTTTTACAAATTAGTTCAATATTTGGGCCCTCTTTCAAAATCTCTTCGATTGCAGATGCTTTTTTCACCAAACCCGAGCGTATTCGATAGGACCACATTTTTCTCTTCTGATCATATGTGGTAATGGCATTAACTAGCCCCCCAATCTTACAATCAGTCCCCACTAATTCGCCCGTAAATAAATCTTTAGGCGGTTGCCAACCACGTTTCTCTAATAATTGTAGTTGTTCTTTTTTAGATGAGATCTCTATTGCAGTTAATCCAATATCAAAGAAGCTCTTGTTACTGAATTTTTTCTGTTCCTCTGGATTCAGGCCATACCTCAAAAATAATTCATTTGCTAGCCCCATTAACTCTGCCTTAAGTGTTGGAAATTCCTCTTTTCTTGAAAATCGTTGCAGTAGATTCAGGCAATCATCGATCGTCCCTTGATATTGATTCCAACGCTTTTTTAAAGAGGGGAGGGTATAGAGAAAGGGATTAACTAGTTTTGTATTACGCCCTTTTTCAATATTGAATCCCGCCTGGATTTCCCAGAGGTCTAAACCTGTTATTACTATTGGAATATTATAGTTCATCAGAAATCGGCTTAACATAGGGACATGAACAAGCCCACCGCAGAGTTTACATTGTATTCCTCCGCTAGACAATGTAGAAATTCCAAATCGAAATAATCGATTTAATAATGGCTTTGGAGCTTTGATGAAAATGTGATCAACGCCTAGTTGGTCAGTCAACCTATTAATATTCTCCTTTACTCCATCGTAAAAATTTCCTTTATCTGTTGTAAAGGCGAGAACATTTAAATCATATTTCTCCTTTGCCAGAATCAGCGCAGCGGAGCTATCTTTTCCTCCACTTAAAGAAACTAAAGCATCATATTCGTATTTCTCTTTTTTAACCTTTTCAAAAATTTTTGGTAATTGTTCTTTTGCATCCCTACGAAACTTCAAAAATTCTTTAGAACTCTTCTCCCATTCGATACATTGATTACAGGTTCCATCAGAGGTGATTCTGATGGGTTTCTGAAGGAGTGTATCGAATGTTTCGACATTTAAACATCGCTTACATTCACTTGCCATTTTTTTCATGACCATAAGTTTATCACCTTGTGGTGAAAAACTGCTTAAAAGCTCCCCAAATACACCAATGTAGACTAAAGTCTTCAACACTTCTTTTCCGCATTTAGATGCGGAGCTTATAAAACAATTTTAGTACTTGGATTTGAAAACTGGATGAAGTGATTTAGAGTGTTAATTGATTTTGGTCAAAGAACTGTGCAAAGTAAAATTGTTTTTTATGGATGCGCCATGTCTGGGAAGTCAACAGCTCTTAAAGGGCTTCATAACCAATTAAATGGGAAAGAACCGTTAGTCTCAATCGAAACAAGCCACTCCAATAACAGCAGAACGCTTTTTTATGACTATGGAACGCTTGAGTTAGCATTTGGTATATGGAAATTAAAACTCAACTTCTGGACTGCGACTGGACAAGATTTTTACTGTGCCACACGATCTACTGTCCTCCAAGGAGCTGATGGCATCATTTTCGTTGCTGATTCTCAAGATAGTTTAATAGAAGATAATATTAAAAGCTGGAACGAGTTGAAATCATTCTTCAGCTCGCGGTTAGAGTCTATTATTCCCGTCATAGTTTGTTTAAATAAGCGAGATCTCCCTGAACTAGTTTCAGATGATTATATAAGAACAACACTCGAGCTGCTTTCAAATACTCCAGTTTATGAGACAATCGCAACTAGAAATGAAAATGTATATCCCGCCTTTAGAAATCTGCTCGAACGTATATTTCAAATCCATAAAGCGGCAAAAACATCTATTATGAACCAACTCAAAGATCGTACAGATGATAATTGAATAATCATTGATGATTATTTTTATTTAGAGAAGTTTTAAGCACTTTTTTATTAGGAGATATAAATGGTTAAGTTTGATGGAAAATTGCATCGTATATCTCAATTGAAAGAACGCGACTCTTTGAATAGGGATACCATGCGGTTCTCCACTCAAAAAATCCGGATATGTCAGGCAGAAATAGAAGAGTTAATTGACGAAAAAGTTTTTTACAGTGGGGGAATTATCCAAGATGACCATATTTTGGTTCTTTCAAGGACACAAGACCCTCGGGTCAGTATTGTCGCCTTTGCGGGGCATATTAAAAAGACTTTCGAGGGATACGAAAAAAATAATGTGGAATTAGGTGTGTGTTCCGATATTCTTTTAACTTTTCCTCAAAGATCCATTTTTATTCGTAAATTAAACGATATAAGTAACTCTAAAACTCCCGATGTAAATCAGTTTTGGATAGTTATTTCTATAAATCCCTCGAAACGTAATTTTAAGGAAAAAGTTAATCAGTTATCTAGAAATATCTGCGAGACTCTTTTTATCACTTAAAACCGCTAATTTAACGAAAAATCTGTTAATTTTCTTATTGAAAATAAAGCGGATCTTATATCTAAATTTAGATGACGTTATGATATGGTAGAGCTAACTCTTGAAAAGGCAATCCTCATCGCTATTAGCCTCACAATCGCGATTGTGGTTGGGCTTCAACTGATTCTTCCTTTAATTGAATGGATACAAACTTTGGTTTATTAGCGAAATAAATCCTTTTTTCTATCAAAGACACTTTAATAGTCAATTTCCAGCCATAATCGTTGGAATCCCTTAATCACGGGCTCTATTTCATTTGTATTTGAATTTAACATATCTATCAGAAGGGCTTTAATTCTCTCAACCTCCCGTATAAATCGCAATTCATTCACAAACTCTCCCCGTAATTTATTAATCTCCTTTATTGCATTAGAGCTCTTGTAAAGGTCGTGAGGCGTTTGATAAATATCGATTAACTGATCTTTTTCCGCATCACGAATGAAAACATCATGGTAAGATGCATTTATATCTTTACTGGTGCTAGAATTTACTAGATTCTCATCCTTAATTTCGGTTATACGCGTAATGCGCCTGAAAGTCTTTCCTTTACTCTTAACTTTTTTCATATGGATTATTATATCCAGGTTTTTAATAAGTACTGGCGGAATTGCATCATCGTACACAAAACGTTCCACGATCAACTCCGGGGACGTTCCATGGGCTGTTGCGAGACAACGTCCCAAGCCTACTTTCAGGAGATAGAAAAAGGCTTTAACAGCATCAGATTTAATTAACTCACCAATAAAAATACTATCAGGTGTTCGGTGGAGACTTTCCTTTACTTGATACGCTTTGGATGAAAAAAATTCTGCAGCTTCTACATCAGGACTCACCTGAAAGCGAGATTGCCGGCATTCAAATGCGGATTGGTCGATGCTTTCGATTACATCTTCAATATAGACCTTCCTCCATGTTTTATCTCCAAGCATATCCAGACTATTTATGAGCGTAGTTTTCCCACTACCCGGTTCTCCTATAACGAGTATACACCTCCCATGAAACCAACAAAAGAGTAAATAAGCTGCAGCTTCAGTTGTCAGGGTATTATTCGCGATTAAATCAGTTATTGTTAGCACTTTCTTATGTAACTTGCGGATTCTCATTTGGAACCCATCCACTGCCAGCGAAGATATCTCCAAAGTGGCTCTCACATGGAAATATTCAGTAATTATCTCTGTTTTCAGAAAGGGGTGTGATTCATCAAGTAACTGTTCTGCTTCAATCCGTATAGTTGTTTTCCAATTTTCCACTTCAGTTGGTGTGAGTGAAAGAGTTGTTTGACACCGCCCGAATCTCCGATGATCTATGTAATAATTCGATCTTAGTGAGTCCAAGTAAATTTCCTCGATTTCATCATCAAGTAATAAGGCCATAACAGGATTCATCCCTGTTATTTCGAACGAGATTAATTCAGCAAGGTAAGAAACTAGGTGGTTGGATAATGATGAATACTGTTGGCGAATTAACTGCACTGCTAGCTTCTTTTCTGAGCGAAGAACTTCCCTCAATTTCATTAAGCTCCCTGGATCGAAGATGTTACCGAGTTTAGCTCTTGTATCCTTGAGAACTTTCTCAAAAACCGCTGCTAGAGCAGGATCATCAAGAATAGTAGAAACTTTATAAATAAATTCCTGAGAATCACTCCTTTTTTCAATCAATATGTTGTATGCACGGACTTGGTAAGATGTGTGATGTTCAGTTAGCTTTAGGGTCTGTGATGTAAGGTCATCTAATCTTATATCCCCCAGGATTATGGAGTAAATTTCTGAAAGTCCTTTTCCTCCAATATTTAATTCATTGTATTTCTTTATAATTGCACTTCTCTCAATTATCGAACGTATAATCCTTAAAAATTGTAAATAATGGGTAAAACATTTCTGACATTCTTCTTTTTTGAATAAATTGTGAGTGATAATTTTTATTTCTTGGCTGATTTCTTGATAAGCTTTTATCAAATCAGTAAAAATAAGACCTTCACTGTATCTATTACCTATAATTCGCTCCCAAAAATGATTTTGTTTCATCTTACAACTTTTGTATTCGTCACAATCTCCCCGTCCTTGAAAAGATGAACCTCTACCTTTTAAGAGAATTTCAGTTAAATGTCGAGAATAATCTTTAAAATATATTAATTGGTCCTTTGTCAGCTTACGCCTTCCCTCTTTGGTATTAAAAATGATCTCCGTTACATCGAGATTATTTTGAATTACTTTGATGATATTTTTGAAACACATTTGATTCAGGAAATTATTCTTTTGATTATTGGAAGTAGACGTACACCTTTCACAATCAAACTCAATAATTTTGGATGTATTTTTGGATGCTGGATTGAATTCCTCCTTAGCCGAATGAGCGCAATCTATAGTTTCCAGATGATACACGGTTTTTCTCCTTCCTTTATCAAAGGGTATGTTAAAAAATATTTAAGCCCCCTTTGATTGAGAGCTGAGGTTAAATACTTTTTTTTATACATTTGTAAAGCTAAATCCCATTAAGAGAGAGTTTCAAGGTGAAATTTCTCTTGATTAAGCATTTCAAACTTTGAGGTGTAAAAAAATATCCGCGTTGCTATCAATCATTGTCTTGACCGTTTGGGGGCTCGCGATTTTCTATTTAGCTTTCGCAGATGAATGGATTCCATTCTTTATTGTTGCTTCTGCGTTTATACTAAGTTTATTCTTCATAAATGATATTCTCTTTTTTTTCTCATGGGCGCCAGGTGTCCAAGACTTCATTATTATTGTTGGGTTTGTTATCGGCAGTCTAATTATGGTCCGGTTTTTAACTTTAATTAACACTTAAGGGGATTACATGTGATGAAACAAATTGGGACTGGTGAGTGAGGGCAGGATTAAAATGGTGGTAGCTCAAGATGAGTTTTACGTAAAATATTGTAAATTTTTTCATATTAGTGGTCTTTTTAAAAAGTTAGGTCAGAAAATTTTGAGTAAAAAACTGTCTGGAATTGCTGATTACCTTAATAGAAGGTACGCACTTTTACCAAAAGAGATTATGGCTGCTTGTGCGGGAACTTTTCTTTTAACTTTCATCCCATTAATGATCTTACTTCTTCAAGTCCATCTCGTAATAGGATTCATCATTCCCGTTTTCGTGAGTTATTTAACAGCCTATAGCGTTTTCAATTATCCCATAGCGAAATATAATCAAATACAACGCATACTCTTGCAATATAGTGATCTAGCATTTCAGGATCTGACTTTGATCTTAAATACTACAAACTCTATTTTTGATGCTGTCCAATTTCTATCAAAAGCGCGATATCCTGTTCTTTCTGAGAAATTTAGTGATATTCTCTTCGAAATAACATTCAATCGTAAATCTCCTGAATTTTTGATCAATCAGTTTATCTATGAGTTGCCTTCCGGGGAATTAAAGGAACGTTTGTTGACGATTATGGCTACAAATTTTCAGCCTGACAAGCTCCTGAACCAAATGGAAATTCTTGCGGGAGAAAAAAGGTTGGAATACTCAATAGCTACTGAGCAACTAGAAAATAAACTACTAATTTTAATGGCAATATGTTTGTTTCTTCCTATGGTTTTTGGCTTGTTCCTTTCTTTCTTGGGAACTACTGGAAACTACCTATCTTTGATTATTTTTCCTCTTTTTATTGTATCAATACATAAATTAAAAGACCGAACTATGAAGAACCAATTCGAATTATTTGGAGAAAATAGCGCATTAGAAACGGGTGAATTAGGTAGTGGGGATTCTGAAATGATAGAGTTCTTGAATTTTTTAACCCATTTTGGAAATGAATTAAAACGAAAATTACCTCCGGAAATTGCCCTATTGAAGGCGTATACTGCTTATCAGGGCGTCTTGTCTCGATTGATTAAGCAATGCTGTATCGAAGTTTTTTGTGGAGGCGGTTCATTTGAAGAGGGTTGGAGCCTGTTGAAGGAGGGCCTTAATAATTCACAAGTAAATTTCCTCATGAACCTCATAACTAGGATGGTGGAAAAGAGTTCCAGTGAGGCAGGAGAACGAATCATCTCAACTCTCCAACAAATGAAAGTGAATCGGGAATTGATTAGAGAACGTGAGAGTATCATAAAAGCTCAGCAATTTAAAATAAAATTTCTAATTTTTATTATGGCTGGGGTCATAGGATTAATCGCTGGATTAACACCAATGCTGATTCAAATGGGATCTTTAATCTCACTCCCTGAAAGTGCAGTAGAGGTTCACTTCTTTGATTCCTTTCCAATAACGCTGAGTTTATGCCTTATGGTGATTTACTCGGGGCTCTTTTTAGCGAAGTTGGTTAAAATTCAGAGACCTGCCCGTTTTTCGCTTTGGGCATTTCTAATTTTTATCATCCTTTGTTTTATATCCAGTTCCTTGTTAGGTTAACCCCTCCTTTTATTCTCATCGGATTTTATGGGGCTTATATGTGATTTTTATTGTGTATAATTGAACTGATGGAATATCTGGGATTCTAGATTCCACCTGCAAGAATGTGAAGTAGTAATGAATAGTTCTGTAAGAAATTCTGATGAGATTTTACTATCAAGGGCGAGCTTGAGGCTATTTTCGCCTATTATGGAAGAAGGTATTTTAATAGCTGTTGCCATCGTCGTGATTCTCGGAGTAATTGGAATCATCTTCGCCGTTTTTAGTTGGCTAGATAGCTCTAGTACTCTCTGGAATCAATTTTAATCCCAATAAAAGGTGAATATTTAGGTAATTTGGAAGTGATTTTGATATGTTTAGTCTTACAATAGTAAATGGAAGCGGTTTGAGTGTTATTTTATTCTTTTTTCTGTATTACATCTTTACTAATTCGAATATGGATTCTAATTGGCCTCATGTAGAGTTAAAGCATGAAAATAAGGGCGATAAAAACAATACAATGTTTTATACACCAATTATGGAGAATGCACTAACATTAGTAATAGGAATTGGGATCGTGGTAGCGCTAATTTTTCTAATTGTTATGCTTATTGATTGGATCACTGATGGCGTTATGGATATTTTCAGTATGTTTTCAGAATAATTCTACAGGTGAGGAAAAATCAATTGAAAGAATTCTTGAAAGAATATTTTTGGTATACACACAAACCCAAGTATTCACCATTTCTCACTAAATTATTTTGGATTATCGTAATTGAGATATGTATAATCACCGGATGTGTTGCTGCGGAAACTTTAGGACGAATCTTTAACCCAGTCGCGGTATATCATGGTCCAGACCTTTGGATTTTTTATATAGCGGTGCAATTCATTCTCATTTTCTATTTTTTAACGAAAGGTGGATCCGGAAAATATTACCTTTCTCTAGACCTGGTCCATCATAACATGATTGTTTTACCGGAAAGAAAACGAAAAATACTCAAGGCAATTGCCATTTTTCAAATAGATCACATTCCAAAAAATATTGTGGTGAAAGAAGATCGAATTAGAAAAAAAATAATTGAGCAATTAGCAATTCCAGGGACTCTTCAATATATACACGACCATTTGACACTTCTTGCAGGGGTAATCCCTAATATTTCCTTTGAAATTCGAATTAAATCCAATGACATCAAATTAAGGATTTATACTTCTCTTGTTTCCAAAGATTTGGACACGCTGGCTGGAAAAATCGGGGTACTTAAAAATGTCACATCTCTTGTTTTTCAGACGGTTTTTCCTGGAATCAAATTTCAAATACTTCATGGAAATGCATTATTAGATGCATGGGCTGAAATTCTAGGTGGTTACGCTGATTACAATTATAAAATCAAAAAAAACATAGTGGAAATAGATCGCGCTGGTGCAAATAAGTTCATAGCAGTATTAAGGATGGTTAAGCCTCCACAATTTCTAAACACTGAATCTGATAACCAGAATACTCAGATTGGAGATTTAATCAGACATGTAATGGGATTAAAA
>JAEOSY010000168.1 GCA_016840125.1 Candidatus Helarchaeota archaeon
GTTGATGTACAGGCCTATGCCGTAACAACGAATCTAGTGCCTTTTGGAGCATTTCGTGGTTTTGGAAGTCCACAAGTAATTTTTCCCGTTGAAGAGCAGATGGATAGAATTGCAGATAAGTTAGAGATGGATCCAAGTGAGTTTCGGGAACGAAATATCTTAAGGATAGGAGATATCACCTCTTTTGGTCAACAGCTAAACCAATCAGTGGGTCTAGAAAAAACCCTGCATGCTGCCAGAGAGCAAAGTGGATGGCATAAGAAGCGAAAGTCCTCTCCCCAAATTTCTGAGATCTTAGAAGCCCAAAAAAAGGGAGTATACAAACACAGAGGATTTGGAATCTCAACAATCTTTTATGGATGTTTTTTAGGCGCAGCGGGAAAACCAATGTCGAGATCTGGAGCCTATGTACAGCTAGAACCGGATGGAAGCGTACGATTTGCTGTGGGGACGACAGAAATGGGTCAAGGGATGATTACAGTACTTTCTCAGATTGTAGCTGAAGAATTAGGAGTTGAATATTCTAAAGTATTTATGACTCCAGTTGATACTAGCCGAGTACCTGATTCAGGGCCAACTGTTGCAAGCCGGGCAACCATTATGTCAGGCCGTGCTCTACAAGATGCGTGTCAACAATTACGAAAGATTATTTATGAAATCGTTGCTAAAAAATTTGAATGCAACCGTGAAAACCTGGTCATAAAAGACCAGTATGTTATTGATAGTCAAACTAAGAAAAAAATCACTTCTGTGGCAGATTCAATCAAGCTGACTTATCAGGAACGAGGTCGTGTAGCAGCTTCAGGTTGGGACGTAGCTCCTCCAACATTTTATGATAATGAAAAGGGTCAAGGTGATGCATATTCTGCATATGCTTTCGCAACTAACATTATTGAAGTTGAAGTAGATTCTGAAGTTGGCACAGTGGATGTGATAAACATTTGGGCAGCACACGATGTAGGAAAAGCCATAAATCCCCAAACTTTAGAAGGACAAATAGAAGGAGGTAGTTTACAAGGTCTAGGCTACGGAAGATATGAACAAATTGTATTTACTACGAAAGGAGAAGTGCTATCAAACAATTTAAGCACATACTTGATACCTACAACAAAAGATACTCCAGCTATTCATTCTATCATAATCGAGGAACCTTGGGATGGTGGCCCGCACGGAGCAAAAGGAATAGGGGAACAACCGTTGATGGGAATAGCTCCAGCTTTAACTAACGCTATTAGTAATGCTGTTGGTATTCGATTAAATACAATACCTGCAACACCAGAGCTTGTGTGGGCAGCTATACAGAAAAAGCTTGAGGAGATGAATAAATGAGGATTCAAATCAAGGTGAACGGGAAAGAATATGATCAAGACGTTCCCTCAGAGCTACGGTTACTGGATTATTTAAGGGGTCATTTAGGATTAAAAGGGCAAAAATTTGGATGTGATCAGGGCGAGTGCGGAGCATGCAGTATTATACTGAATAACCAAATTGTAACTTCTTGTATAATCCTTATGGCGCAAGTCCCCCAGAAAAGTGAGATTCTGACAGTAGAGGGTGAAGATCAAGTTCTTCAATTAGTTCAGAAATCTTTTGCTGAAAACGGTGCTGCACAGTGCGGAGCTTGCACCCCTGGTGCTATAATGGCTGCTACTTCATTGTTAAAGTTAAATTCAAAAGCAAATCAGGAAGAAATCGAGGATGGCCTGAGTGGTGTCCTTTGTCGATGCACAGGTTATACTAAAATTTATGATGCAGTGAAAGCTGCCCAGAAACAACTGTAGGTGAAACCATGGAAGAATATTTTGAGGTAATTCAAGATCAGTTAAAACATAACATTTCTGTTGCCACAGTTACTGTTGTGGAGACTAGAGGTTCGGCTCCACAAAGAGTAGGAGCAAAAATGCTGGTTTCTGAATCGGGAGACCTTCTTTGGGGAACTATTGGAGGCGGAACTATCGAAAACCTTGCTATCAAACAAGCAGTTGACCAAATATCTCAATCTAAACCCTTACTTAAATCTTATGAATTGTTAGAGTCGGGTGAAGATGCAATTGGGATGCTGTGTGGTGGAGAAATGCTTTTATTCTTTGAAATTCTTGGGAAGAAATCTAAATCTAAAACATATATTTTTGGGGCTGGACACATCACTCAACAGTTAATTCCATTAATTCAAAAGCTGGATTTTTATCCTGTAATAATTGATGATCGTTCCGATTATTTAGAAAGAAATATTGATCCAAAAATTGAAACAAGTCGTTTAACAGAGGATTTTGATGCCTCTCTTCAAAGTTTGAATTTAGAGAAAGGGAGCTACCTAATTATTATGACTTATTCCCATGATCTGGATGAAAGAATCTTGACTTATTTGCTCAAAGAGAGAAGTAGTGAAATAAATCAGCTAAAATATCTTGGGGTAATTGGTAGTAAAAGAAAAATCCGGGAAATTTTCAAACGTCTAGAAAGTAAAGGAATCGATAGAAAGGTATTGGATTCCATACATGCACCTATTGGTGTTCCTATTCGAAGTCAGACTCCAGAAGAAATTGCTATTTCTATTGCTGCGGAGCTTATCTCAATAAGGAATATGGAGGATCCCAAAGATGTATGAGTTTGATATTAAATCTCCCTCGACCTTACAGGAAGCCTTGGAATTAAAAGATAAGTATAAATCCAAGATTCGCCCCTTAGCGGGA
>JAEOSY010000169.1 GCA_016840125.1 Candidatus Helarchaeota archaeon
AACGTGATATAGCCTTCTTCTTGCAAGATTTCTCCAAGAGTCGCTGCGTGTTTTGAAATGGAACCACGCAGGTGGGGGAATCCCGAACTCATATTCGAAATCGCTCGCATTCCAACGGTGTGATGATTACGACCAGTTAACAAGCAAGCCCTCGTAGGGGAGCATAATGCCGTAGTGTGAAAATTTGTGTATCGCAAGCCTCCATTAGCGAGCTTGTCAATGTTCGGAGTATCAATGGACGAGCCATAACAACCAAAATGTGAGAAACCGGTGTCGTCCAATAGGATCACGACTATATTTGGACTTCCATCGTCAAGACGCTTTGGAGCAGGCCACCAAGGTTCTGATTCCTCAACCGTACGACCTATTTTCCCTTTAAATCCTTCTTTTCCATTCATTTTCGTCAACTACTGTAAATAAAGAATATTAAAATTCAAATTTAATGATATAAACAAAGATAAAAATAAATTTTTACTGTTTGGACATTTCTACCCGATGATTCGTTTCAGCTTCCTTTAGTTTCTCCGCTCTCGCTTTTCTACGTGACGTATATTTTGGAAGATCGATAACAACGCGATGAATAACACCAGAAAATTTAAAAGGGGCTTCATAATCTTTTGTTACGGGAGAAAGGCTGTCTTGACCGATATCCATACCCGTGCTAGATAAAACAAAGAGGAAGTAGGGAAGTAAGATTGAACCGCATTCTTTTCCATTTATTGAAAGAGTGAGCGTTCCTCTTTTTCCTTTTCTCCTAAAATGAGCGCGAACCGTGGATTTCCCTGTAGGTACCGTTATATCAGAGCGTACGATATGATGATCCATGAGCATGTTTAAATCACAAATCAGATGAGAATCTTTAATGTAAAACGTCATTCCACCATTCATCGTTCCTAATGCGACAAGAACTCCTTCGTCGGTATCATTAGCTCGTTGGATTTCTGCATCGATTATCCATGGAAGACCACCACTTATACCCAATGGAGACACATCCATTGGCATGTGGTTTATGGGTGGATAATAAACAAAATGCCTTTTTGCCAGTATTGATCCTGGTTTAGATCGACTTCCGACAAATAATTCAAGGGTTCTATCGTCAAGCGGGAGCACGCCATACCGACCAGCTTCTGCCCACCACAGATCAACCAATTCTCTTAATTTTTCAGGCTTCTCTGCAGCGAGATCGTGGCATTCAGAAAAATCTTCATCTAAATGATATAGTTCCCATTCCTTCATATTGAAGGGTCGCCCCCTGTCGTGATGGGTTACAGCTTTCCAACCATTATGTACAATACCCCTATGACCAAACATTTCAAAATATTGTGTGTGTTTACGAGTCTTTTCATCAGGGTTATCGAATGTATAAACCATCGATGTTCCCGATATAGGGATTTGATCATATCCTTTATAAGAAGATGCAGGTTCAATTTCAAGAAGTTCTAAGATTGTCGGTACGACATCGGTGACGTGGTGAAATTGATTGCGAATCCCCCCTTTATCTTTAATATTTTTAGGCCAAGAAATGATCATTGGATCTTTAACGCCACCTCCATGCACATTTTGCTTGTACCACTTCAGCGGTGTATTTCCTACTTGTGCCCATCCCCATGGATAATTTGAGTGGCTATTTGGTCCACCAATATCGTCTAATCTTTCTTGAATTGCATCTATATCTTCAACCTGACCATTAAAAAATTTAAATTCTTCCATAACCCCCGTAGGGCCTCCTTCTTGACTTGCTCCGTTATCAGATAGTAAAATAACTATTGTATTCTCTTTTTCACCCATATCTTCAAGGAATGAGAGTAATCTTCCAATTTGATGATCAGTATGATCTAGAAATGCTGCGAATGCTTCCTGCAATCGGCAAGCAAATTTTTTACTATTTTCGGATAGTGAATCCCAAGATTTTACACCTGGATTGCGGGGAGCTAACTTAGTTCCTGGAGGAATTATACCCATTTTCAATTGATTTTGATACCATTCATCTCGTAATACATCCCATCCAGCATCAAATTTCCCCCGATATTTTTCTAAATATTCTTGTGGTGCTTGATGTGGTGAGTGAGTTGCACCAAATGCCAAGTATAAGAAGTAAGGCTTATCGGGGCGAATAGACTTTAGATCACGGATAAATCCCATTGATTGATCAACAAGATCCTCGGAGACATGATATCCCTCTTCAGGTCCATATGGCGGGTCAATAGGATGGTTATCATAGGTTAATTCAGGATAGAATTGATCTGTTTCTCCTTCCATGAAACCGTAAAATCGATCAAATCCTCTTCTGATTGGCCAGTTGTCAAACGGTCCCCCCATCGATGCATGTTCCATAGGAGTAAGATGCCACTTACCTGTCATGAATGTGACATAACCTTCTTCTTGCAGAATTTCGCCGATAGTTGCTGCATGCTTTGAGATGGAACCACGTAGGTTGGGAAATCCAGAATTCATATTTGAAACTGCT
>JAEOSY010000170.1 GCA_016840125.1 Candidatus Helarchaeota archaeon
CTAGCACTTCGATGAGGTCCAAGACCTTTCCTTTGTATTTACCACCTTCGGTTCCATCTTCTCCCTCATATTTTGAGATTTTTGATAATTAATTTTATTTAGGAGTTTCTCAACCACATATAAGTGTTAAGAAAAAAACTAGCTGATTGAAATGGTTGATGTTCAAAAGATAAGAACTTATATGGTTTTACATTATGGGGGGCCTTACAGCGAAACTAATGAAAAGGCAAAAGTAATTCTTAAATTAATGAACAAGTGGCAAGTAATTATTTATTTTTTGCCCATGGGAACACCTCTTAAGGAAACCATAAAGGATCCAAGTACACAATGGTATGAAGTTTATTTTTCAATAGATACTCTGTTCAATGTTGTGGATTCATTGCGCAATGAGAAACCCTGTTATTTTTTCTACAACCACTCTAATAAAAAAGTCCTTATAAGAACTAGCAATGAGCCAGTTGGAGAAGAGGAAACGTAGAAATCTTAAATTCTCTCCTTTTTTTAGTAAAAATCTTTAGAGTCAATCAGTATTCTAGTGCATCCATTTTCTATTGTATTAATCTTAATATTTCTACTAATCATTCTTGGGACGGGAATACATGAGTAAATTATCAGCAATAGTTATTATAGCTCTATTTCTCGGCGGCGGCACGGGTATGGGAGGTGTCCTCATCTATCAGTTCACAACGGGAACATTGGTCAGACCGGAAGGACCGATTATGAATTAGAAAAAAAAGGAAAAAAAAAGGAGAATTGGAAAAAGACTAATAGAGAAATTCCTCTAAGGTTTCATCAAGATCTTCCGGCGCAAAATGGATCACCGACCGATCGGGCCGCACGAGATACAGATGGAGGTTTAAGGATTTCATAGCTTCGAGATCTCTTATGATGTATCTCAGATACATCTGCGTGACTCCCATTGCGTTGTGGGTATACTTTCCTGATGTAACATTTTTATGGGCTTGTCCTGATAGGTTTCCAAAGTCTGTTCCTGGATTTTTCGTATCGCCTTTGCACTCGATCCCCATAACTTCATCACCAGCCCGAAAAATCATGTCAATCCCTTTACCTTGGGGACCTCGCTTACCTGCTACATTCTTTTCACAGGTCCAAATATCAGCTTCCAGATCTGCTTCTAAGATCTGACCGACTTCAAGCTCTCTTATTTTTATTTCGTAATTCATTTAATCACCTCATTGGTGTAAGTAATACTAGTGCATATCAGGTATATAACTTTAATTTTGCTTCTCCTTAGCAAAAACTCTCTAAAATACTCCTAAGATAGCTAGATTTGAGCTTACATGTCCGTTCACTTGCCACTCCATCCCGCCCTTCCTCCCCCTAGAATCCCTGGTGTAGGATCATGATCGGGTTTTTTCCCCTTCGTCCCCCTACTTGTCCATCCCAGCCTGGATCTACCTTCGCAGCCTAGTCCATCATTCCTCCCAAAGATCGCTGATATGAAGTGTCATCCCCAAACACAAATAGATGAATTTAAAGAGAAGAATTCTGATATTAAGAAAAAATTAGCTATTGTTAAAAAAAGAGAAAAAAAATAGGAGGAAAAATTAGTCGATCATTTCATCTAAAACTTCGATGAGGTCCAGGACCTTCCCTTTGTACTTACCGCCAGCGGCTACGCCACTTTCAGCGCCATCTTCCCCTTTCTGGCAGCGATGGATTTCAATAACGTCCCAAAAATTCAACAGCCATTAAAGGGAATTGACATTTCAAATAAATCAGTAAAGTATATTGTTGAAGAACTCTTTAAACTTGTTAAAATTTTACAGAAAAATGCTTAGCGTTTGTTTATTTACCCACCTATTTATTTTTTTCCATAAAATAACGCGAGATCAACCGTTCAGCGGGCTTGAAGGCATCAATATTTCCAAACCATTCAATAAGAAAATCTTGAAAGAGGTTTTCGAAGTCGGAGATGAATTGGCTTAGTTTTTTGTGAAGGATTTTAAGATCTTCAGAAGATATAAGAGCGACTGTAGAATAATTTCCATATTTCAGAATCATTTTAGAATCTTTTTGGCTTATGACCTCCGTCTTTTCGGCACTTTTTGTCATTTCTTGAATTAAAGCAATAATTCCAGTGAGTCCACCAGCCAGAAGGTCACGATCAATTATTTCCTGCTCAATAAAGGGGTAATGAATGATACAAACGCCATTCGCATGTATGAGGAATAAATGCTGAATACACTCCTGCCAACTCCGCTCTTCTTTGGAAGGGAGTGTCTCTTTAGCATGTAAAATTGAGAATATGGCTATGGAAAATGTGAAGAGAATAATAATTGTTATGTAGGTGAAGCTCAGGGTAGTTGCTACCATGCCCACTGCTGTTCCACTAATGATCCCAAATATAAATATGCTCCAAACAACGCCTATGTAGGCACGACTTTGATCATCGGGGAGATCACTAAAAGTGACTGAAAGGCAATTTAGTAGAATTGCAAAGCCAACGCCCTCCAGAATCCAAGATAAAATGACAGAATAGATTGTAAAGAATAAACCCAGTAAAGTTACACTCACACAGAAACAAATAAAAGCGGCGAGCCACATCTCACGACGCCCAATGCGGTCTATGAGGAAGCCCGCAGGAATACTTGACATTAATATTCCAATAGTTATGTAGAGGGACGCGGCTTCAAGTCCTGATCCCGTATAGGCAAGATCGCCTATTATATATGAGCCAGCTTGCACAGTCAAATCATGAGTAAGTGGAGAGGCGATTGATTGCCAAAATTGAATCCCCATCGTGAATGTAAACAAAAAAATTGCTATTAAATAGTAAATTAAATCCTTTGGTGTTATACTTGTATCAATCCCTATGCTCTTTTCTATGGGCTCTGTTATGGGTTGTTTCAACCACAGAAATACCCCAACACCCCCTGCAATAAAATACGCAGGCGTCCCAACGAACAGGAAGAAATCCTTCGCAGGAAGGGAGAGCATTGTAACCACATTGAATATTATTATACATCCTGAAAAAAATATCAGGAGACCAAAACTTTTACCACGTGACTCAAGATGGATAACCCTTTTTAGGTAGTACAGGCTCCCAATAAAGCTAAAAACTGCAAATAAGCCAGTTAAAAGAAGAAGTATTACAATCAGAACCAAAGACTCTAGAAAATAGAATCCGATGAAACAAACTCCCAAGGGAATGGCAAAAATACTAAAAAATAATGGATTTTGAACACGAGAAAAGAGTTTCCCCCAGATCAGCCCACCTAGGATCGTTGATATTCCAATTACGCCAAAAACGGTATAATCTATACCAAGTGCAACTAGATAATTATACATTAAAAAAGTTAACATTATCCATGTCCCAGCAGTATTGAGCACGAACAAAAATCCCATCAGATATAACCCATACTTCCCATCATTGAAGTCCTTCCTTATTCTATCCATCTTTTTTATCCCACCCCTTGGGTAGCTTGAAGATAATTAATTACTTGGATCGCTTCGCTTTTCTTTGTTTTCTTCATCCAAAATATGCCCTTGATTGTAAGGAATAAGGAAAAAAAAAGACTTTTTGAAGAACAGAAGAGTTTAGATGAATTTAAAACAGAAAAAAAGAGAGGTTAAAATTAGTCGATCATTTCATCTAGCACTTCGATGAGGTCCAAGATCTTCCCTTCATACTTATTCGAAAATGTCACATTTTTTGGTTCGATATTATAATGAGTTTTGAGCTTTATCTCAAAAACTATTTATTATATGATTTATAGCTGAACAATGAGAACCTAGAACGTATTTTGTAAGTGTAAATTTAGATTGTAAAGATTATTAAAAAAATAGGGAAATTTCAGAAATAATGTGGCGAAAATATAAATTAAACCCCGTTTGCAAACAAGTTATGAAGGAACTTGAGCAAATCTGCGGTCAAACCATCTCTTGCTCTGAGATAATAAATAATAAGTCCCCCAGTATAAGAAACCCGCCCTCTACTTGCACCGTAATGTTCAGGGATGAAGGAATTGTCCATTTAAGTTTAAACAGTCGGAACTTGCAGGTATTTCCAGAGTGTATTCTTGACCTACGTATGCTCGAAATGCTAGATTTAAGTTATAACCAAATTACTTTAATTCCTGAGACTATCCACCGGTTAGAGAATCTTGTGGTCTTGACACTTCGAAAAAATCAGTTAAAAAACCTACCAAATTCATTTGGAAAGCTTAAAACATTACAGTATTTGGATCTCAACTATAATCAGTTACAATCTCTCCCAGAAAACTTCGGAAATTTATTTGCTCTAACCACCTTAATTGCAGAATCCAATCAATTAGCAATCCTCCCAGAATCCTTTGGTAAATTATCAAATCTAAAAGTTATAAAACTTGGAGTCAATAAACTTAAGGCGCTTCCCTACTCCTTTGGAGATTTAAGCGCACTTGAGAACCTTGAGATTTATACTAATGAACTAGTAATGATTCCAGAATCCTTCAAAAAGCTATATTCCCTCCGGATTTTAAGAATTGAGGGTAATAACCTTAACCCCCTTCCCGAGGCTATATGTTCTCTCAGAGGATTGGAAGAACTCGATTTATCTGGCAATTTATTAGAAGGGCTTCCGGATTGTTTTGGAAACTTTCCCTCTCTTCGTAGTTTATCTTTATCCCGTAACAAACTTTCAGCCCTCCCAAATACTTTTGGCAACCTCACCACTCTCAAATCGTTAAATTTGAGTTTTAATCAATTTGTGATACTACCGAGCTCTCTATGGCCTTTGAAAAACCTCACAGAACTTGATTTACGTCATAACAAATTAACTGGAGAATCCCGCATATTAGCAAAGATGGATTCAGATCCAATGGACTTAGGGCGAATACTCCCTGGAGGGCTCCTTGCGAAGGGAGAAATCCAACCAATCCTTGATTTTTGCCGGAAGCTGGCATCTGTTCAAGTTTTTTTTAGCTATTCAGTAGCGGACTATAATTCCAGAAAGTACCCACTTGCGAAACTGGCTGATTTACTTCAAAAACAAGAGAAAATTTTACACGTCCATCACTGTATGCAAGACTTAAAGGTTAGCGGCCATATTGATGATTTTATGGACAAAAACATACCTAACTGTCAATTCTTTATATTTTTTGCTACGAAAAACTCCATTAGATCTAAGGACTGCCAACATGAATTACAAATTGCCCAAAATAATGGGATTAAAATCATTCCCGTTCTTGGCGAAGGTGTAAATTGGTCAGATTTAGAAATTTTAGGATGTAATCGTGATTATGGATTCATTTTGAAAGATCCTTCCCTTGATGATTTAGTGCTCGAAATCTATGATTATATTTTGAAATTTAAAGAAGCACATTCCAGAGAAATTAAGAATTTGCGGCTATAAGCGAATTTATTGTTACAATTTGTTATCGAATTTATAGCAACATACCCTTTAAAATTCCAAGTTGTAACCATTGCGGAGACCCGTCCCACCTTGGTTTATATATGCGACTGGGGGAAAGATCACTAGAACTGATGATATGGATCAGGTGGCTGTGATGGGACGAAGAATGAAATACTTTGGTGTCATTTGCTTATGTTGCGTGTTGATGGGTGCGATCGGGCTAGCATTTTTTGCGCAGAATCTTGCGGATGAAAAATTCAAAGCCAACCATGATCTCGAAAATGATGTTTCTATGTATCAAAATAATCAAAATCCTAGTGATTCAGAGGGTGGTTTTAATAGCGTATCCACGACTGTAGATGTATCTTCTACAGAGGAATTAACCACTTTGTACGATAAAGTTGCTTTTACGGGAGTTGCGGCAGACCGCGACGCGATCTATGTTATTGCGAAGGCGCATAATGAGACATATCTAGGTTATGGGGAATGGAGACGTGATTGGGATTCGATGTTAATGAAATTTGATTCAGATGGTAATCTAATCTGGAAACGAATCATGGGGGGACCCAGCCTTGATTTGTTCGCGAAAGTCGCAGTGCTCAACGATTCTATCTATGTCGGCGGTCATTACAGGGAGGACTGGGATTCATCAGTCGATGGTTTACTCGTAAAATACAATATTAATGGGTCCTTGCTTTGGAAGCGGACTTGGGGCGGATTTAATAGTGACTCTTTCTCGGGGGTCGCGGCGGACGATGATCATATCTATGTCTCCGGGCGTACCGCCTGTTACAGAGCATCCGGTTACGATGGGCTGTTAATGATGTTTAATTCTAGCGGGGATTTGATTTGGAACCAGACCTGGCAAGTAAGTAGTCAGAGTAGTTTTACGGGAATCAGCATGGATGGGAACTCGATCTACCTCTCTGGATCTGTAGATGGCGGGGGCCAAGATGTTCTGCTCGTAAAGTATAATTATAGCGGATTTGAGATTTGGAACCGAACATGGGGGGGATTGCGTGATGATCACATATATGACCTTGAAGTGGAGGACGGATTTATCTACCTTGCTGGATTTGCCGCAGGTAATGCCTTGCTCATGCAGTACGATTCTAGTGGGACGCTACTGTGGAATCGGACTTGGGGGGGTAATAGAGGTGGTAGTTTCCGTGGAATCGCCGTGGATGGGAATGATATTTACGTAGGGGGAAGTATCACTTACGTCGATTGGGGGGGCGACGGGTATGTCAATGCGGTGGTCGTAAAATACAATGCAAGTGGGGATCTCTTATGGAACCAAACATGGCAAGTAAACAGTCAGAGTGCATTTGCTGGGATCGCCATCAGCAACGGCTTTATTTATGGTGCTGGAGAGACCTTTCAGACTGCTGTACTCGCAAAATACAATTATATTGGTAACTTGATTTGGGTCCAGGTCTTGGGGGTTGCCCCTGAAGGGATTGATCCGTTAATCATTTTCCTCATAATTGGAGCGGTGGCTACCGTGACGTCTGTTATAGTCATTAAAAAACGCCATCTGATAATGGGAAAAATAAAAGCATCACCGAAAGGGGGTCGCCTCGCAGAAAAGCATCCCCTGCCACAGAATTTACGGAAGTATCGCGGCATCGCTTACATGCGCCCCACGGATGGGGAAGATCAGCTTGATTTGGAACAATTAATTGGTCAGCTACCCCTTGCAGAGGCGGAACAAGTGAGACAACGACTACCCCTCATTGATGAGGAATATCAGGAGTTAGCCATTGCCTTCGAGCTACTCCCCCCCGAGGAACGGCTTCCCATGCTGAAATACATCTTCAAGCACATACCAAGTAACGACACATGGGAGCATGTAGATCAATTAATTGAAGAAATAGAGGGCCTTGAGAGGGATGGAAAGTTGGCTGAAGCAATTGGGAAGTTAGAAAAAGCGATTCAATTGACCGAGTACTTGGGTGATCAAAAGCTCTTTAGGAATTTGACTCTGCATTATCATGAAATTCGAGCGATCGAAAAATTTGGAGAAGAGCGGATGGAGCTGGAATCGATTCCTTCACTATCCCATTCAGTTAATCATACCTTACAAACCATGTTCAAAACCTTCTTTGAATCGTGTCGGATCTGTCAGCGAGGTCTTCCGGAGGATCACGAGTACGTCGTCTGCCAGGGATGTTTCGCCAAATTCCACCGCGATTGCATTTTGCGGATGTTAGAACAGGATAAAACATGTCCTGCGTGTCAGAAGGAGTGGACGGGATGGATTTAAAACCACTTGGGAAAAGAAGAACGTAGGGAATAACGGATGGATTTTATAGAGACGCTGACGGAGAATCAAAAAATCATCTATGCGATAGCCAAGGAGGTTCTCCGCAAGACCCCGCGCTTTACCATTGAGGAACTCTACACCGCGTGTAGAAGGAAGAGCGAACTGTCTGGGCGGGTCGTCAGCACGATTCTGGACCAGTTCCTGCGCAAGAAGGTGTTCGTGCCGGGGTCTCGCCTAACCCGGGGCACCGTTTTGAAGAATGAGCGGCGGGCGAAAATCTACCAGTTCATCGCTGCCAACCCGGGGCTCAATTTCAATCAGATCGTGAGCCACTTCAAAATCGGGCGCCACGTGGGGTACTTGCACCTGACGATGCTGGAGAAGTTTGACTTGGTTCGGAAACGCCCGTTCAAGATCTACCACCTCTACTTTCCCCATACCTTTCCCGAAGAGAAGGACCTCATAATGTTCTTCCTCAGAAATAAGAATGTGTTGAAACTCTACCAGTACCTACGGTACCACCCGCTGAATCCCCATGCGCTCTCCCAAATGGTGAAACTGCATCACTCGACCGTGCAGTACTACCTGGCCGAGTTGCAGGAGCATGATATCGTGGTCAGTGATGCGAACTTGTATGACATCAATCCGGAGCACTTAGAGTTTCTAGAGCAATACTTTAACTTGACCCTGCCCGCACAAATGACCCGCCGGATCGAAGAATACCTGGCAAGAAAGAAAACGATCGCTCCCACGGAGGAAAAATTGGAGGTTGTGCGGCAATAAGGGTACCTTTTGGAGGGAAGGTAATTATCACGAGTATTTCTAAAATAAATTACTTAGAATTTTTAATAAAAATAAAGGAGGTAATGAGATGAAAAATGGTTTAATGGGACCAATAGCATTAATTGCACTCGTGTTAGGAGCATCAGGTGTCGGATTCGGCATCTATACGATAACTATGACAGATCCCCAACAGGATCACGCATTAGACGACTTACAAGCGCAGATCGACCTGCTGGAACTCAATGTAAATCTCTTAAATATGTCTCTGGAGATTTACCATAATCAACTCCTTACAGTGAATACCACACTCACCACGCTCTATCAAGACCTGAATATTTCGCTCCAGTCGCTTCAACAAGATGTGCAAAACCAATTGACGATGATCAACAACTTGCAATCCAATTTAGACACTGTTAATCAAACTTTGGTCGCCTTGGAGGCGGTTCTCAGCTCCAATATCACGAGTCTGGATACTCGCCTTACCATCGTTGAAACCACGATTGGCACGATCCAGACCACGATAAGCTCAATGCAAACGGACATCACTAACCTTCAGACCAACGTGACTAGCATCCAAAGCATCTTAGACGAAATTTATCTCGATGGAACTCTACGGGTGCCGTCCTATAGCTCGCCCCCGTTCGCGGCGGATGCGGCACATGCTGGGTGCATGTATTTCAACAATCTTACAAAACTTATCTATTACTGCGACGGTGCAATGTGGGTTCCGGTCGGATCCCGGAATGGAACCATCGTTCAAATAACGGAGGTGACATCGACCACTCAGGTAGAAACAAATAATACCGTTGGCTTCGGAGTTTGGCGTGATATTACTACAATGGAACTCAACTACACAACAATAACTGATTCAACCTTGATCATTGAGTTTTGTGGAATGTTTACATTATGGAAAGCTTTGGGCACCTCACAATCGGGATTTGTAGTTCGGATAAGGGTAAATGGAACCGACCACAACAGTTTAGGTATCTTCCAAGATGGAAACAATGCTTGGAATAGTTTTTCAAGCGTTGACGGCTATATGAAACTACAAATCAACGCAAGCGCCAATGAGCTATATGAAATTGAGATGCGATGGATTTGTACTCAGAATTCGGAAAGTTCTATCTATCTTGGTGGTATTGACAACCCCTATTCCATCTGGGTGACGGAAATCGCGGGATGGCTTTAATCCCTTTTTTCCTCATCTCCTTGGTAATATGGGCTAACTTTCCTTTTTTTTCATCAAACTTTTTTTATTTCATCCTCCATATAGTATCATTCATCATTCTTAGGATGGGAATACATAAGTAAATTCTCTGCACTAGTTAAGGTTGCACTTATACTCGGTGTCATGGGCACTGGTATGGGTGGTGTCCTGATCTATAAATTCGCCGCGTCCGCTGTACATAAGTATCAGGTGTAACTTAATTCATCTTCTACGGTACATTAAATCGTTGGCGTGCAAGCTCTCGCACTAAAGCGATCATACGGTCGTCATGCAGAATTGCCCAGACATAACCTGAATACGGAAGATCAATGTTGGATGGGCGTTCGCAAGGGCAAAATGCTACCATCCGTTCGAGATAGGTTCTCCTAATGGCCGTCACCCGACGTTCATTACGAAGAATTATAAGTCTATTTTCCTCCGCCTGGTATGTGAACGGGATTCCTGTAACTGTATGAAATTCCTCTCCTGCACGTTCCTGAATTGTATTCCAAAGGGTATCTAAAGTCTGAGGGTTCATACCTAAACCTTCTTTCGATCATAAAGACTATAAAATCTTACATTCTTCTTTCAATCCTATTGAAATTACATCATTAATCCATCAATAAACGCTATCATTATTTCTTGAATAATGTCATAATACATTATAGCAAATAATCCCACGGTAAGAGCAAAAATCCAAATTGAAATATACTTTCCAATCAGCCACCAATCTAATTCATGATTTGTATTTGACCAACAACTTTTCACATACCATAAGAGCGGGATCAGGAACGCTAAAACGAAACTACCTATCCCGATTTGATAGAATATTTTATCCCCAATTCCTAGAACTAGTAAAACAAGAGTTCCAACTCCCCATATAAGCGTAGTCCACCAAAACTTTTTCCAACCTCGAAGGATTGAATTCTTGAACTCGCCTAGTTGCAAAAAGTCATCTTGTCTAGGATTCCAGAAAGGATCAAAGTTCTCATTCCCCTCTGGAAGATTTTCTGGAAGATGTTGAGGAAACTCCCTGTCGCCTTCTGTAAAATAATTACGAAATAAAGTCCGGCAGTTACGATATTTGATATTATATATACCTTCGATATGGTCCAAGAATTGCTTCCAGAAGTACCACGTAATGACTAATATGGGTATGGGAATCCACCAAAATTCCCTGACATCCGAACAAATTCCTAATATTCCCGTAATCCATACTAGAAAAAATATGATTAGCGTTAGAATTCCGGACACTCCAAACGAAACCGGAAAAATACTGCGATGAACTCGTCTTAATTTATAATACACCTCTCTATAATTCAATTCATTCAGCGCTTCTTGTGCTTTATCCAACTCCAGCTCAACTTCATCGAGCCAATTACAAAAATCGTCTAAATCCCGCAGAAAATGGTTTATTAAAAAGATATATCCCATGATAATCAATGATACGAAGGGTAGGATGTATTTTGCCTCCACCATGCTTTCACCCTCTTTTCTCGTCTACTCTAGTATGAGTCTTACAACTAATTGTCTATTCGCTATCAATCAATAAATTTAATTCCTCATTAATGTAACTATATTACAATTCAATTTTTAGGAAGGGAATACATGTCTAAAATTGACCAAAAGGGAAAACCCCCTACTCTACCTGCTGCACCCTTGAGCACGCAAGTCAAAGTCATTTTGATCAGCGCGCTGGTTATAGGTGGGGTTGGATTCGCCTTCGGAGCCGTAAGTTTAGGGCTCTTCATGGGTACCCAACCCATGAACAACTACAACGACAACAGCCAGTATTACACCTACAACAATTACACCACTTACAACACCAACTACAATACCACCTACATCTACAACAACGCCACTGGCCAGCAAATGATTTACAACAGTTGCCTCTTTCAAATCCCCAGTCTAGCGACATTGGAGGAATGCTACTTCTTCAACTTAACCTTGGAATTTAAAACTACTATAGATATCCTCTTATTCAAAAGTGATTGCAGCGAGGCCATTAGCAATGTTTATATTTATTATAATCTATCGATTGCCGGAAATTCTAGTCGATACTACGATCCCGCATTTTCTAAATCTCCTGTCTCAGGCTTTTGGTATTATGGGAACCGTGATATCTTGGGAAACTTACCCAATGGAACTAATTATGTCTGCCAATTCTACATGTATCATAATGACGGATCTCCACCCAGCACCATAGCATTCCAAATCATCGTGGGCTATACCATCTACCTCTAAACTCCCCTTTTTTTTCTTTACTAAAACCATACTATATTTTTATAAAGATTCAATTAATGATAGTACCCGAGTAATAGGATGGAGAGAAGAAATTTTAAATAAAATTTCCATGCAATCCCATGTCCTGTAGTTCTTAGGTGAGGAAAATAGCATATAAGTCGAAAATTCTGCGGTTAATGCAAGGTTATCCTCAAGAATGGATATATATAGAGCGGAAGGTTTTATCAGATCTTCAATCAAGCAAAATTGAGGGGATTAAAGCTCCCATAAATTTCGTTGGGAAGGGATTGTCCGAGGTTTTTAAGAAAGATGTTTTGGATGTTAATGCACGGAAAATTGCAATGATAAGACCTGTTATCGGGGCTAATGGGGCTGGAAAAACTACACAAATGGAAATACAAATTAAAAAATATATCCAAGAAATTTTTCAAGAGAAATCTATATACTTATTCTTCGATTTTAAATATATCTCGAATTCTAAGGAAGAGTTCTGGCCTATCTTCATCCAAAGATTCTATGAACAAGTCCATGATAATCAATACTTACAGCGGTTATGTTCTGAATTATCCCCCATGAAATTGAAGAGCGAATTAATGCGAAAATTCAAAAATGGCAAGTTGGTTGAGCAGATTCAGGATAGCCTCTCAAACGATGATAGTATTCAAGCGAAGGCGATAGAATTCTTTTATGGTGATGAAATAAGTAGCAAGGATATCTCGGACTTTTTTAACGGGTTTTTGAATTTAGCCTTAGACTTAGGTAAATTAGTTGTGCTTTGTTTAGATGAATTGCAATTTTTAATAGATATTGATCCTACGAAGACGATCGTTAAGATACTCCTCGAACAGTTCATTAGAAAATTGATTGAACAATTTCGGAATAAAAAATTATATATGATAATCTCTTGCCTCCAAAATCCCGATAGAAAAGAGTACGATGAACTAAAAGAAATTAGCAAGAACTTTAAAAGCATTATTGAGGGTAAAGAAATCGTTCTCGGCAACCTTACATCATCCGAAAAAGCTGCAATTCTTGATCAGGTCTGTGAAAAAGTAAATATGCAACCAACCGAGAAGAAAAAGTTCATAAAACAAGTTAAAAGCAGGCTCGAATATTTCTTACCTCGCAGTTTATTAAAAGGAATTGCTGAAATCTTGGATACAAAGGGATATACGTGTTACTCCGCTTCTGAACTCCGCATCCTATATGAGAAGGAAGCACGCGAATTCATTGCTCCTGAATTAAAGAAAAGGGGATTTATACATATCGCGGATAAACCCAAGAACGTTGGTGGTTATAACATAGATATTTACGCGAGTTCTGGGACTGAGCGATTTAAACGAACTCCTCATGCTTTAGGAGAAGCCACAGTCAGAAAGCGGAAAGGTATTAAAGAAAAAATTGAAAAGTTTTCATCTTGGCTCCTTCAAATGAAGGGAAAAGAATATCAACCGGATAAAGATTATGCTTTTTTCATTTGCCCCTCTAATAGAATTACCTCTTCAAGTCAAGATTTGCTTGAATCAAATCAGATTAACTTATATGAATTTGATTCTTCTCTTATTGATGAAATCAATCAAATGGAACAGCTCGAGGTCTTACCCGATGATACTATCGAAGCCTCTCTTACTCCACCAACCCCGATCCAAGCTGATGAACCCTCCTCGGGTCTACCTGAACCCCCACCAAGTGTCATCGCTAAAAAGTCCTCAAAATATAAACTTGAAGATATTCCAGGGATCGGTATAAAAAAGGCTGACCTTCTCTCTAAAGGCAACATCCACTCCATTGAAGACCTCCTTAATTGCAATCCAAAAATCGTCGCCGGACAAGTGAAAGGATTAGGTGTTGCCAGCCTGACTAAATGGATTCAAAATGCGAAACAAATTCTTAGTGATTAGAAAATTATTACGGTGACTACTTGCAAACATGTAAAGAATGTGGATGGATTACCCCGTATCAGGGCTATCTCTGTAAACACTGTCTTGAAACCTTGACCTCCTCCAAAATTCAAACATTAAAACCCTCAAAATTAGAAAATACCGAATGTGCGGATATTTTCCCCGCTTTCCTTGTTGATAATATGACCTCTTCTTTGCGGAAAGATATCAATGAAACCCTTCAATGTGTTTACTATGAATTATGGACCGCAACAACCCTGATGAGCACGCGGCTCCTCGAGTCCGAACTTAAAACCCACATCGAGGAAGACCTCCATTATGACGGGGACCTCCGGAGTATTGGGGATTGCCTTAAGGTCTTGCAAAATCATGACTATCCCGCCCCGTTTTTACAGCGGTTAGATTTATTGAAAGATTTACGTAATGAGGGTATGCATGGGATTCGTCGATTTAGTCCCAAAGAAAGCCTTACGACCTTTCGGGATGTCTTCACCATTATTGCTTGGATTTACAACATTATCGTTTAATGAGCTGATCAGTCAGTTGTAGTGATAAATATAGAAATGTTTCAAAAAAAGAAGCTCAGTTCTTTGAACGACTAACACTAGGATTTCATAATATTATTTTGTCGGAAATTCAAATACCAAGCTTAAAATTTATTCAATTTAAATATCAACCTATCCTAATCTATTAACATAAAGTAAGTCTGTGGCGTTTTATAAGCTGCAATTATAAACTCTGGAGTTGGGCTAGTAGATGAATAAGAAAGTAAAAAATCAGTTTATTTTTTCGATGATAAGCAATACATTATTTATAATAGTGATTTTTGTTTGGATTGACTATTTTAGAGAAAATCCAATAGCAATTATTATCCCAGGAGTTTTTTGTATTTTTATAATATCCATAAATATGAAACAGTTAATCGATTTATTGAGGAACTACTCTCTTTCAGAATTTACATCTACGGGATTTATGATATACTCTAACTTATTTAAAGGCTACAATTTTGAAGCAAATTTAATTCATCTAAATGGAATTAACAAGAAAAAAAAGGTCCCAAAGTTTTTTAAAAATTTTTTCAATCCTGATAATTTTAAAATAGAGATTAAAGGCAGGATTTTTAAATTTAAAACCGAAGGAACGAAACACAAGATTAAATATACGCTAATGAGTTACAAATGCATCTTTATTAATGATCAGACTAAATACTTTTATATTCTTCTCATGAAATTTTCAGACCTCTCCTTTTTTTATTTAGCTCTACCAAAAACCATGAAGATATCTGATTTAATTAATATTCAAGTAAAATTACCATATTATTACTCATCTAAAGTCCCCATCACAAAATCTGTTTTAATGCATATTACTAGTTATTCAAATACTATTATGCAGCATAAAGAGAGACTTCCCTATCTATTTAACTACTCTAAAATATTCACTTTCAAGGAAAGCACAGAGCAAAATCTTGTTGATTTTGATGAGGAAGTGAAACGCCTTTATAAAATAGGAAAATTCCAAGAAAGAGAGAGCTTTAAGGATTATCAAGAACTATTTACTTCACCTATTTTGAGGAAAGCAAAAAATAACTTTAATAATCTGTACCAAACTCAAGATACAATTTTTACTATACCTGACCGGCACAAAACAGTGCGATTTGGGTTTCATTTGGACCAAATTGACCGCGATTTTTTCTACTATCTAGTTAAATATTTCTTTCATTTGAATGATCACTTCCACATGGAAGTGCAAGATGCACTATTTCTCTTTAAATTTATCCAATTTTTGGATTGGTTAAAGGGAAATCTGAACCATTTAACTTTTGATGAGGTTGGAAAGCTCCGTTTGAATTTACTTGATGTATTATCAAATCTAGAAATTAACTATAATGCTGAATTTGAATTAAATAATCATCTACAAAAATCAATTACTCCAGATATTATGGATGAGCGTGATGATTATGAAGGAGATTTCTTATCAAAGCATTTTATAATACATCGTATCGCCATCCTTGAATTAACGAAATTTATTGATTTTCTTGATCAAACTAAAGACAGAATAACATTATTTAATGATGAAAGGAAATTAATAGGAAATATTTTAGATCGAATCGAAGACGCTAATGGAATGTATCGAACTATTTTTAAAACAGACGAAAAATTCTTCAATGATACTAGCGGCATAATCAGTGACATAGTTAAACCTATTACCCATGAGAATTTTCCCAATAAAATTGGATCTTTAAAACTCCTTTTGGAAACTTCCACCGAGCCGATTGAAAATATTCTAAAAAAATTTGATATTAAAAAGAGAGGACAAACTATCACATTAATTAAAGAGTGGTTTGACCAGGAAAATATATACTACAAAACATCACTGTTTCAGACTTGGCGAACAATTGTTGCCTTAAGAAATAGCATGGTACCTTTTCATCCTCAAAGTAAAAAGATGTTTTCTTATTTAAAATATTTTAATATTAATTCATTAGACAATTTGGAGGAAAATTGGAGAAAAATTCAAGGAAAATTTCTGGAATCACTACAGCAATTTGTTTTTGCTCTTGAATTGAAGGTATTTTCTTAATTATAAATCATAATTGAAGATCTGATGTTGTGTCTGAAAAAAATTTTGCTCTATTACCAATCTCGAGTAATTTCAAAAAATTTTACCAAGGTTTAAAAGCGAATTTTTTTTGAATAAACTTGTAAAAAGTTTTTTTGGTTCCCAAGACCAATTCCTACTAATCCTTATGTGGTGATATAAATAACGGATTTAAATCTCCCCAACTTACTCCTAAGTTCCGAACCGAAAACCTTTCTCATTGGCGCAGGTTGCTCCTCTGACCCTCCCTCCTGTCTCCCCCTCGGGCGTCAGATGATGACGGAAATCATCAACTATATCTGCCCCGAAAATGAAGTTACGAAGATACTACAACTTAGAGAAATGCGATTTGAGACTCTAATTGAAATCGTTCGGGATCGCTTCGATCCTGATTTGAAAACTATTGATTACTACGAACAATGCCACCAACCCAATACGCAGCACTTCTTTCTAGCGGAAATGATCAAGCGAGGGCACTTCGTCATGACTACCAACTTCGATCATCTCATCGAACAGGTCCTCCTTCAATCAAACGTCTCCAAAGATCACATTGTTCCCGTCATAACCAAGGAGGATTTTGAACAATATCAGGATCCCACCCAACTGTTCCAAGAGGAAAAATTAGCGGTTTTTAAGATCCACGGTTCCCCGAGCAACGTCATCACTGGTGAAGCAACCAAGGACTCGCTCATCGCTACCATCCAAGCCTTTGGCCGGAACAAAGAGGGATTGAATATCTTTCAACTCGAGTCGTTTAAACTCCCCCTCTTCAAGAATATTACTAATGGACGGAGTTTACTTGTCATGGGATACTCGGGCTCCGACGATTTTGATATCCTTCCAACCCTGAAAACCTTGAAGAACCTTTCCAAGTTAATCTGGGTTGATCACGTAAGCACGGCATCTGGAACACTTAAATCTCACGAAGTTGTAGGTGATATCCCGTCGGGAACGAGTGAGCTGGATCGAGTTGATCAGATTCTAAGTGAATTCAAACACCTTCACCCTCATATTAAGGTTTACCGCGTTACTACAAATATTTCCCAGTTACTCAGAGATCTCCTCCCTCACAATACCCTACCCGACTCCCCTGCTTTCTCTCTCACTCCCCTCGAGTGGTTCACTTCTCATTTTGGAGGTTACGATGGAATAGATGAATACAATATTGTTTACCAAATATATTATGAAAATGGGAAATTGAATGACGCGCTACGATGCGCAAAGAAACACCTCCACCTCCTGGAACGCAAGAACGATAAAAAACGCATTTGCTTTGCTTTACAGAATGTTGGGGCGATTTACCATGCGCAAAACAATTTTAAAATGGCGTTACGGTATTACAAATTAGCGATCAAGTTCGCGAATGACACTCACCAACTTAAATACAAAGGCGTAATTCTGAACAATATCGGGGATGCCTATTTAAAGCGAAAAAATTATCCCGAAGCTCTGAAATGGCTCGAAAAAGCTCTGCTACTTGCAAACCAAGTGGCTGAACTCAAATCCCACACTTATGTTTTTCTGAATAATATCGGACGCGCTCATACTGAAATGGGAAATTTAGATTTAGCCTTGAAGTATTTACAAGAGGCAATAGACCTTGGCGATATTTATGGGAGCTTATCCGAAAAAGCGAAGCATTATAACAACCTCGGCATCGCTCAAGAGAAGAAAGGCGAGCTGAACATTGCCCTCGAAAAATTTACTTTTGCTTACCAAATTGCAATCCAGTTAGGAGAGGCCATGAACCAAATTCACTATCTCGGGAACATGGCTCGAATCTATCAAAAACAAAAGAAATACGTTGAAGCCCTCGACCATCATCAACAGGCACTGGAGATAAGTACGGATCTTGGAGATTATGAAGGAATCGCGCTCCGTCTCAATAAAATGGCGAACGTCTACGTAGAGCAAAAAAATTACCCTGCCGCTCTCTCTAAGTCTGAAGAAATCTTTGTCATCTTGAAACTTCATCGCTTAACCAATCCTCACCTTGAGGAAGTAACTCAGGAATATATCAGACGATTAAAAATAAAATTAGGTTGAAGTAAAAATTAATTATTTTCCCAAAACTCTATCAAAATGGGTTCAAAAATTAAAAAAGTGGATTATTTCTTCGATCGCACTCGGATAATGTAAAGATCATGCACTGGACTGTTTTCCTTTCGAGAAATCAGTTAATGATCGATAAAAAACTTGAAAAAAAGTTACTATTATTGGAAAAAAAGAAACGAATTAACGTTAAAACTTTGATAGAAGAACTAGAGGAAATAGAGAAACAAACCGAATCGGAAGAAGATAATCTTAAAAAAAGGAAGGGAAAAAAGAAAAAAAAGTGTTAGTCGATCAATTCGTTCAAGACTTCTAGCAGGTCTAAAACCTTCCCTTTGAACTTGCCGCCACAAGACGCGCCCTCTGGTTCTCCATCCTGTGAAGCCGCGGCTGTCCTCGACATATTCAACTCGCAGAAGGGGCACATGGTCATCATTATATCTGCGCCTGTCGCCGCACCTTCCTCCAAGCGTTCATTTGCCGCATTCCAGGCGAACTCTGGGTATCCCGCCATGACACCGCCACCGGCTCCGCAGCACAGGGAATTCTCACCGATTCGATACATTTCCTTCAGTTCTAACCCAGGAATTGCCCGCATAATGGCACGTGGGAGTTCAAACCAGCGCTGTCTTTCAAACTGATTAGGGACGTATATTTTCCACATATTATTGTCGCCTTCGCCCGTCGTCTTCTCAATTGCATCATCCTTCATCTTATGTACGTAATGGCGCCCGGTATGGCACGGATCGTGCCATGTCACGCTTCCTTTGGTCCATTTTCTCGAAATTTGAATTTTATTTTGATGCAATTCATCTGGAAATGGTTTTCCGCGTTTCTCAGAGTATTCAGGGCAGAATGGATTCCCACAAAACTTGGATCCTAGGTCGTTGTATTTCCCACAACTTGGGCAATGCACGGTTAGATAATCCGCGAGGAATTCGATTACATGCATGGATTTAAACTTCTTCTCGATATCGCCGAATTTTGGGTAGTCAATGGAAAAAGTACGCACACAGCCAGCGCAGCTGAAGAGGACAGTATCAAACCGATTGTAAGTTTCCAGATTGAGGTTGGAAACCTTCTTAGCGACTTCCCACTGACCAGTTCGGAAGATGACAGAGCCGCAGCAGACTTCGTCGGTCAGGATGGTGTATTCGGGGATAATGCCTTTCTTCACCAGTTTGCTCAGCAATTCGACGGTAGCTTTCGCCATATCATTCATTCGGTAGGCCGCGGTGCAGCCCACGTAGTACGCAATTTTCGCGTTGGGATTATCTATAACGGATTTATCCGGGACCCAATCGGTGCGATGGGTATGGTCTTCATTGTAGGGGTTATTTTTAGTATCGATGAGTTTGCGCATCCCTGCATGTTTTGGGTGCATTTCAGCGCCGGATTCATAGAGACAGGCCCTAAGTGCTTCGTTAATATCAACTGTGGGGAGATTGTTCTCGCATTGCATGGAGCAGTTCCCACAGGTCGGGCAGCGGAAGAGGATGTCGTACATCTGTTGGCGCGTCTTCTCATCAGTAAGGTCGAGGTCGCCTTCGAGAACGGCTCTACCCATCCACATCCGGCCGGCATTCCAGAATCCTTCCCAACCGTAGAAGTGCCCCGCAGGGCAGCCATCCAGCATTCCGTCGTAGAGCACGCCCTTGTGTTCGCCGAGTCCCTCTCGATCTGGCTCGCCGCTATACGAGAAGCGACAGGCCCGGCAATGGATACACCGATAAAGTTCATCTTTCAGTTCTAGTAATTTTTTCATGCCGCCTACTTCATCTTTCTTATCTTTTGCATTAGCATTTGTTTCGGTCATTCATTTAGCCTCCTGTTTCCTAAATCCGAGGATGTATTGCGGAATTTCCAGCGGGTCATCAACGCCTTTAATCCAAGCCAACCGTCCGGGATGCATGATCATATTGGGATCGAGCACTTCTTTCATTTTTCGTAGGAGTTTATAGGCAATTGGGGCTTTAGCATATGATAGAGGGGCATGGATGGTGGGATTCGGGCGATAATTCACCCAACCTTTTTTCAAGAAAATCTTAGTGCAATCAGTTTCACAGGCTTCTAACCGTTCAAAATCCTCTACTTTACGAGTATCAAAGCAGAAAATGGGCATGATGATGCATTCGCGGCAATGATCGATGCTTGCAAGCCACATCACGGGTGGAAATTTATATTCCTCCATTTTATTACAGTAGATCTCCACACACTCGGCAGCATCAGCCCATGGGGTATACCAAGTGATGAATAAGAATCCTTGTTCCCATTGGCCGTAAGGGATAGCAATCTTATTTGGTTTCTTTAAACGGGAAGCGATTTGAATGGGATGTAATTGTTGTTCGGTAACTTTCCCTTTGGCACCTGAGGCAAAATCTTCGAGGATGATCTTTCGTAATTGTGTTGTGACAAAATCAAGTTCCTCTTGTGAATGAGCCCAGCACTCGAAATTTGTGAAATATTCGGGAATCCCTAACTTAGCCCAATAGTCATAGGTTTTTGGAATCTTATCTTTCTGCCAACGCGTAGGGACTAACCACCAGTTGCCCGCCTGAACCATCACCAGATGATCTGAGACTCCGCATTCGTATTTCGATGCCATTAGAGTTGCATCGCACAGATCAGTCCAATTTTGAAAGCCGAATGCGACTACCGTTTTGTAGTGACAATGTGGCACAATCTTTAACGCTGCCCGTGTGACGACGCCCATGGCTCCTTGCGATCCGAAGAAAAGACTATGCAAATCTGGTCCCAATCCGTATTTATAGTAGGGCATTGCATGGCCATCTTGCTTTTCCCCTTGATATTTTTCATCAACACCACCGAGACCCCATGAACCGGTTCGTAGAATTTCACCAGTAGGGAGAGCAATTTCCATGCCCATGACTAAATCGGCTTGGGGTCCGAAACGACTTGTGACGAGGGAAAAACCTCGCTCAATGGCATCGCCCATAATTGTAGCCGCTGGGGGGGCACCATCCGCAATTGGGGGGGCCCAATCAGGGTAGTATTTCTTAAAATATGCCCATACTTCACCCGCTCGGACTCCTGGTTCGACGATAACATACCGCGCATCGGTGTTAACCTCAATAATCTTATTCATGCGAGCGCATTCAAGAAGGACCCCTCCGTTCTCTAAAAGTGGCAGGGCAAACCCTCCACTAAGACCACCCGCCATTGGAGTGACAGGGATTTTATTCTCATTGCAAATCTTCAGAATCTCAACAACCTCTTTGGCATTGGCAGGACGAACCACGCAATCTGGCGGTCCCGCCCGAATTCCCATGATACCACGGGACATATAGCTGTACATCATGGGTTGGTTATCCGCCATGATATACTCGTTGCCAACCACAGCTTTCAACTTCTCAACTATTTTCTCATCAACTTTATTGTAATCTGGAACTTTACTCATTTCTTTTCACCGTTTATAGGTTACAATTTCTAAGTAACGACATAAAGAAGAGACATAAAAGTTTTTTCGGAAAAAACAAAATAAGGCACGGTGCGTATTCATTTAACGAGGCATGATGTTCCATGAGTCTGAAGGAAATTCCTGATAAGATTTTCGTATCGCTTGGGCGGCGGGGGTTCGATCCCGTGAATCCGAAGCAGTGTTCGAAGTGTGGCAATCCTACTCACTTGCAATTGTTAGAGAAAATGGAACACGCGGATGTGATGCATGAAGAAGGGCGAAAACAAACTATTGACTATAAAATTCAATGTTTGCATTGTGGGCATATCTTCTTTGTTCGGTTACAACATGTGTTCCAAAAGGTAGAGGATGGGGAGAAGCGGGTGACAACGCTGGTAAATATTTTGGACGAAAATAAGAATGATCTTGGATGGTTAGGGAATTTTTGAAACCTATCTAAAAATTTGAGTCATCCAACCAGCAATCTCGTTTGAATCGAAGATAGTCATGTCACCCGACCAATCCTGCAAATCCGCTTGATACCGACTCTCAAATTTCTTGATTAATTGTTGTAATTTTTGATGGACGAGTAGTATTTCTTCGGAGACGAAAGATATTCCGAATATGTGTTTGCCATACTCAAAAAGCAAGATTGTATTCCCTACCTTAACAGATTTAATACCCCCTTTCACTTTAAAGGTCTCCTTTAATCCACTTGATATAGCGTAAAAGAACCCGCCCATTAATAGCCTATCTGGAGTTGGAGACTCTGGTTTTGCAAAAATTTGTTTAAATAATATAATCCCGCCATTATTCCATAACAGATAGATTGATTTAGTTGCGAAGTATGCACTTATTTCTTCAACAAAATTGGGATATTTCACAATCATTATAAACCCAATCACCGCAATACCTGCAATTAATGAAAACTCAATTACAATTATCAGGATCTGATCAAAAGCCATATACCCGACGAGATTGAGATTTCTTTCCTGAAATTGTGCTACGAGGATAATACCAAGAAGGATTATTTCATCTGCCATTCTTTTATTAGGCAAGACTCGTAATAATGTTCTAATTCTATAAAGAATAAAAGTAAAGAACGGTACATATAAGATTAACGTTGCTACATATAAATAAGGGTGGAGTTGATAGTTATAAAAGCCTTGCAAGAATCCAGAATCTATTTTATCCGTCTCCACATATGTATAATAGTTTAAAATAGAGAGGACAATCGTTACTACGATATAGAAATATCTAATTGTGGTTTCCCTCTTGATTTTTAGCCCGCTTTGCCTATTTAATATCATGATTATGCGAGCCGCAGCGGAAACCCCTACTAACAGCAGAAAGAATTTAAGAATAAAGCAAATCAGGTCAAGCTCTGGCCAGACCCCACCAAGATATATGAAAGACATCGTTCGACTACAATCGTATATTATTCCAGATCCTAGAGATACAAAAGCCACAAACAACAATTGATTGATCTGTGTCCGCTGTATGAGAGGGCGAATTGCATATTTGGCGATCTGCCATCCCCCGAAAATAAGCATTGTTAAAATCAATATTATTATCAAAATATCTAACATTGTATCACTTTTGAGCTGGTCTAAAAATTTCATAAATCCAATTCATGACGATATCCGTATGAAATTCTGAGAGGTCACCTTTCCACTGTCTTAGTTTAGTTTCATAATGCTTCTCAAAATTTTGGAGAAATAATAATAAATTAAGTTGTGTTGTAGGTAGATCTTCCGTAGCAAACACCAGCCCCACGACAAACCTACCTTGCTTGAATATTAAATAGTTATTTTCTATTTGAATTAATTCGAGATCCCCGCTGAGTTTTAATGTTATCTCTAATCCCCGAGAAATTGCATAGAGAAAGCCTCCGAGCAGCAGGTTCTCAGGCTCTGTGAAATCTTTTTTCCCCGCTTCATGAAAGTCATATCCAAAGAGGAGTTGTCCCCCTTTCTTTTTAATAACATAGATTGATTTGACACAGAAATAGGTGCTTATCAGTTCCAACAAATTGGGATATTTCAAAAAGATTACTAACGCTATAATAGCACTGAAGGTAATAAGCGAGAACTCAACAAGGAGCCCATTAAACGAATGAGGGAGGACAAAATGCCCCATATTGTAATATCGTTCTAGGATTAGGGTAATGAAAATAAAACCCAACAACATTAGTTGATTTTTGATTGTTCTGTTTCTTATTTCTTTGAGAATTATCCGCAATCTTATACTAAGTAAAATCATGAAGGGGATAGAAAGGGCTATTATGGAATAAAATAAAATTTCATTGATTCTGAACGTGTAAAACGTATAGCCAGCGATAGATTCCGGAAAGCCAGCAATAGATTCGGGGTTCATTGTGAATACGTTGACCGCCGAAATTACTCCTATAGCGCCAAGAAGAAAATATCGGAGAAATGAATTGTATTTCACTTGATGCCCACTTTGTCGATTGAGAATAAAGACCACTCGAATCATTGCCGCAATACCGATGAAAAGGAGGACAAATTTGAGAGCAAAAAAGAATCGATCTATAGTCGGGTCAAGAACGGAAAAACTGAACACTAAAAGTCTCGTACTATCATATAGTATTCCAAAGGTGATACTTTAAAGCGCAATAATCAAATATCGAGTTATTTTTAATTCATGTTTCAAAAATTGGATGAGGAATCTAGCAAGCAGGATTGAGAACGCTACTATTATTATGAATGATAAGACTATTAACAATGTATGGTCCATAACACTCACATATCCGTTTGCTGAACGCCAAACCACACTGAACTAGTATTTTCCCCTAAATCTGGTTTCCACCAAGATATGGTTTATGTTTAATTGGTTTTCTTATTTATAGGTTTGCAAAATTATTCCTGCGTAGGTAGCATTTGAGATACTCCTAAGAGAAAAAGAAGCCCAAGTACCAAAAGAGCAAAGAACGTACTTGCAAAGTAGAGTGTCGGAAGACCAATTATAATATAAAAGGGTGATGCAAGGGAATACCCAAAAAATCTAAACCCACTTGAGATAGAAGACACCGTCCCCTTCGCTGTGGGATCCAATTCCACGGTTATAGTATTGTAGGCGGTCCAAAAGATCGCGGCACCCGTACCTAAACACAAAAACAGAACTATAAATGTGATGAATGAATTTCCAAAAGGGAATAACGACAGGCTAAGACCAAGGATTAAAATCCCAAGGAAGGCTGTTTTTTTCCTTCCAATTTTATTTAGATAAAGCCCCGCAACTACTGAAGCAAATATGCCCGAAAGTCCCGCGCATCCAAGCATGACACCAGTTTCAAACACTATCATAGGGTCATTTTCTGGTAGTGAAAAAAGCAAAGCGTACCTATCGCCAATTGAAATATTAACTCCAATATAACTGAGAAAGATGAAGAAACCAATCCCACTAAAAAGTAAAATATTCCAATTTATAGTCTTCTTCATTTGAGAAAAAAAATCTCCAATCTTTCTTTTATCTTTAGAAGCTGGAGGAAAATCTCTGTAGATGAACCAAAAAACTCCTCCTACGGCAAGAGCAACACCTGCAGCTATGTAGAATATTAAATCCCAACTATAAATTACAAGTATTCCTGCACATAATGGACCGAAGGCAACTCCAGCTGTCGTAAAAACCCCAAAATACCCCATCACTTTTCCCCGCTGTTCTGAAGTCGACAAATCGCCTAATAACGCCACCAGAACTGGAAATAAGATCCCATATCCAATACCTTGTACTACTCGTGATAAGAGTAAAAATTCTAAGGAAGGGGAGATACCAACTAAAATGGCACCTAACCCATAAATTGCCAGCCCGATAACGCAGATATGCTGGCGCTTGAAAAGATCAGAAATTGTCCCAGAGAAGAACTGAATTATGGCGAAGGGTACCATTAAAAACGTGATAGAAAGACTAACCAGTCCTGAATCTGTAACCAATGCTGCTGCAATTGGTCCAAAAAGCGGAATAATTGCATTTCCACCGAATGGACCGATGAAAGCTCCTGCATATACTATGATAATTTTTTTTAAGTCCAAATCGACCACACTTTGTGCATGGTGGTGAATGGTTAGAGGAAAATCCAACCCACCATATATTACCACGAATATGCTTAGTTAAAAGATTTTTTTTTTTTTTTTAAGTTTTCTTGTACAGGTTTCGACAAATCCTTCCTTCTGGTACATACACACTTTATCGAAAAATAAAGACCATTTTTAAAAACTCCACACCCTCTAAGTTGCTTGGGAGTTTTGCGGTCACAGATAAACCAAACTTTTTATAGAGGTTTATAGCCGACTGGTTAGTTTCATGTACCTTCAGATAAAACTGCTTAATTTGCTTCGAACGCGCAAAATTTATACATAATTGAAAGAGCTGGGATCCAATTCCCTGTTTTTGGGCAGAGGGCAGGACAACCATAGGACCAAACTTAAACTCCTTTGTGGATTCTTTATGGATAACTGCAAATCCAACAAGAGTATGAGCTCGTTCAGCCACAAACATTTCCCCCTCAACCTCGTTTAGTAGTGCTGCTCGGTATAAATTTAAGAATTCATCTGCATAAGAGGGAGCTGCATCCCCATACAGCGCAGAAAATCCTTGGATATAAATAGATCTAAGCTGATCCAAATCCGTCCTCACAAACTTTCGATAGCTAATCATTTTCTCATCAATTTATTCCGCAATTGAAATCTTTTTTACCAAATTTTCTATTGAATTTGCAACTAGCTCTATTATTTTAGCGCGGCTTTCAGCATCATCTCGTAAATCGCGTCTAATTTCAATAATAATAGGGATATTTTTTGTCCTCTTTACTAAATCCAAACTATATTCAATAGCACCCCATTTAGAGCTATATACTATCCATAAATTTGGCATAATCGTTCTACTCGATCTCTCGATCGATTTAGTGAATGTTTTTACTCTTTCATCATGCGAGAGCGCATCTCCGACTATTATCATGGGGTGTATTATACTCTTTGGTGACCTCGTGGCAATACCATGAATATCTACTACAATCACAGGTTCATCTAATAATAAATATTTAGAAAGTAGATCAAAATACGTTTTTGCCAAGATTCTGTATGATAAGTTCTTATTTACCAATTTTCTCGCTACAGTTTGAGGGGCTTCTTCTTTTCGAGTGAGATCTACATCATATCTGGAAATAGTAACATCAAATTTCTGCCTTCCCTCAATATATTGCTTTTTAATTTCAATTCTTAGGGTCGGAACAGATAAATTTTGAAGGTGACCATGAATTCCCGTCGCAATTTCACGTGTAAAGGGTTCAAATTCTGCATGCGAAGATAATAAAATTACACGAGGAAGCTCCTCCCCCTCAATCTGAAAGAAATGGTCCCCTAAGTTTTGTGATGAAATTGGAGTGAGATGTGAAAAATTCTCAATTTGTACAATTTCTAAGTAATCACCAGTAGAGAGATCAAGCTGATGAGCTAAATCCTTCGCAATTTTAATACCAAAATTATTGGATGAATTATAACTCGCCCTTATTTTGATAGCACCAAACTTAGTTAAAATGCAGGAATCTTTTAAGTCAAGGGTTGTGAGATTTGTTTGCTCTAATTCTATTTCATTGGAGCTAGCTGTATTTACTTCTTCTATTTTGTAAAGTACACGTTTGAGTTGCGTCGTTTTTTCGGGAACCATTAAGACTTTTTATTGAAATATTCCCTATAAATTATTGACGGATTTTATTCTGCAGGAGGTTTTCAGTTATCAACGAAGAAGAAATTTGGTTATTCGGTCCAAAAACATATGAAATGCGGAGAATTTGTGAAGAATTGGATCATTTGGAGAAAACTTATCGCATTTTAAGATTGAAAGACGTGAAATTCCCTCTAGAGGAATACCCGAAAAACGTTATGATATTATTTTTAGATATAATGCAGCATCGCGATGATTTAATCTACGGATTATGTGTTTTAGAGGAATTCGAAAGAGCTGGTGTGAAACTTTTTCCGCCTCTCAAGGGAATGTACTATAGCGATAAATTTTCGAACTATTTAATATGGAATAGGCAATTAAAACAAAGAATGCAAATGCCCGAAACGCTCTGCTCCATTAATTTGAATTTGAGTTCTAAATTTCTAAAAAAACATAGAAAAATTATTTTTAAGCCAATCGCAGGGTCGATGGGAATCGGAATCGAAGTGGTTAAATCTGAAGATCGCCTGAAAGAATTACAAGATGAGTACCACGCCCTTTTTCTTCAAGAAATTATATCAGATCGCAATTACGATCTCCGAACATTCATAATTGGCGACCGTGTAATTGCACAATATGCACGATATAATCCTAAACAGCTGCGTAAAAATATCCATCTTGGAGCAGAAGCCAAATCGATAGATGAAATGACGGATTTAGATCCGGAGATAAAAACTTTTGTAAAAATCTCGAAGGAAATTGCAAAAGAAATCAGTAATGTTGCAGAACTGGATATAATTGGTGTAGATACCCTTCCATCTAAGGATGGCCAAGTCTATCTTATTGAATGGAACTCAATACCTGGATTTCAAGGTGCCGAAAAAGCCACAAAAATTAATATCGCACGCTATATCATAGATTTCTTGTTTTCTAAGTGAATCAATAATGGATTTCATTAATTCCTCCTAAAACTTTCTCCCAAATAAGGAGTTCAGGTTTTTACAATACCAGCTTGATTTATCCGTTTGGGAAATAATAAACTTTAATTATGATCAAAATTTAAATGTAAATGTCATGTCCAAGATTTATGATTTATACTTAATCAACAGGAACGGTCTCTGCCTCCTCCACCAGAAATTTGGAGCGACTGAGGTTGATTCAGACCTTATGGGGGGATTTTTCTCCGCAATCCAACAATTTTTACAAGAAATCTTACCTTCTGGTGAGTTAGGCATTAAATCGCTTGATCGTGGAGATTTTAAGCTACTCATCGAGCATGGAAAAGAGACTAATATTTTCGGAGTCGCTGTTAGCGAAAAAGAGGATGTAGAAGTTCGTAGAAAGCTAATTGAAATTACTAAGGAGTTCGAAAATCGGTTTAAAGAACAATTGTTGAATTTTAAAGGGGATGTAGACGACTTTCAAGAGTTTAAGAACTTTATTCTTTCCAAATTTCCTTCTCAGTTAATCACACCAAAACATATTCCCGAAATTGGCCAGAACTCAGACATTGTTTACCGGATAATTAATGGTGAAGTTAATTCTGTAGAGCTTGGTGGAGTAAATTATATTGTGACTGATGATCACCGCTCAATCTTACGGAATATTGATGGTCAACTAACCATTGAGGAGATATCTGAAAAAGTTGAGATCTCTACTGAGAGATCCATTGAAGTTATTTCTTTATTAGTCTGGAATAACCTTTTAAGACTTTATATTAGACCTGTTGTCCATGAAACGGACATCTTTGAAACCAAAGATGTGAGTGTGTTTATGGCTGACACCCTAGAAAAACAAATCGTCGAAAGAACTTTTGGTGAAAAAGGGGTAAACTTCCTAATACAAAGTAAAGGGCTTCCATTAAGGGACCTTGCTGAAGTTTCGGGTATTGATATCGAAATGGCAACCCGGATGGCCGCATATTTCCTGGCAAATGGGTATATTCAAAAAGTGGGGAGCGAAAAAGCTCTTTCCTTAGTCGATTTGGCAAACTCTGCCCTCGCCATTTATTCTAATACGCTCAAAATGGCTAAGGGGGATGAGATAGGGGACCTGTTAAAGACCATTTTTAATGCGGGACAAAATGCCGCAGCAGATTTCTGTCAAAAAACTAATCTTATCTATGAGTCCGATGGCATGTGGTTCGGCAACATGTTTGACGTGATTGTTAAGGTTATCAAATTCTTCCATAAATTTATTGACCACACATTTACGGGAGGTATCCTCAGTATCATTATCCGAGACTGCTTTGAATGCTATAATTTTCGATTTTATGAAGCGGTTTGTTATTTCACGACAGGTTTAATCAATGGCGTTTTCAATTTCTGCCAAAGTAAGCAAATGGTTGAAGAATCAATGGAGCTTGAAGTGAAAGAGGTTGAATGCAAAGCCACTGGGGCCGAATCCTGCAAATGGACTATCCAATTTGTAAAAAGAAAATAGAAATAAAATATATTGTTAGATCGGGGGACGATATTTGCTTGATGTCATTACTTTAGGAGAAACTATGATTAGATTATCACCTCAAAATTACGAGCGAATAGAATTCGCCAATCAAATAGATTTTAGAATTGGGGGATCAGAATCCAATGTAGCAGTTGCACTCGCTCGTTTAGGATTAAAGGTTGGGTGGATTTCAAAACTAACCGATAATTCACTCGGACGGAAAATTGAAAACGAACTTAAACGGTGGAGTGTGAATCTCGATAGCGTCATTTGGACTCCTGATTATCGTGTGGGGACCTATTATGCTGAATTTGGAACCGACCCTCGCCCAACGAATATTATATATGATAGACAATTCTCCGCATTTTCTCATATCACAATCAAGGAAATTGATTGGACCTATCTGGAATCCTGTAAACTTTTCCATACCTCCGGAATCACAGCCGCTCTCAGCCAAAATTGTGAAGACCTAGTGGTCAAGTGTTTACAATTTATCAAAGAAAAGGGGAAAATCACTTCCTTTGATCTCAATTATCGCTCGAAGTTGACCAGCGCTGAACAGATGCAACACAAATTAGAGCGAATCCTCCCCAATATCGATATTTTCTTTAGTTCAGAAAGAGATCTCGATCAAGTTTTGAAGCTAGAGGGAGACTTTCGGGAGAAGTCCTCAAAATTACTAAAGGAATTTGGTTTGAAAGTTGTTATTTTGACAAGAGGTCCAAATCCCCCTATAATTTTGGAAGAAAATGGCAAAGAATTTCTGGGCAAAGGTTATCGTCCACAGATAGTGGATCGAATAGGCGCTGGGGATGCATTTGATGCTGGTTTTTTATTTGGATACTTATCAGGTTCGCTTGAGATGGGGCTCGAATATGGAGAAGCCATGTCTGCGCTGAAATTTTCAATTCCAGGTGATATGTTAATTGTTACACGAGATGAAATCGAAGGATTTATTAAAAGAAAAGGAAGTTTGATTAAACGATAAAGGTGAGTTTATGGAGTGTCGTGAGAGAATACTAACTGCACTAAATTTAGAAGAACCCGATCGAGTTCCTACGCATTTACTTTATCTCGATTCAAATATTGTTGATGAACTCATGGGAAAATCTGAGAAAAACCACTTCCAAGTTATGGCTGAGTTACATCGGGATTATCCAGACACCTGGATTGATCAATTTAATGGGATTCTGGAGGAGATGCAGATCACTGTTTTTTCCCGCCTCCTCGGGGCATCACATAAGTTGGGAATTGACGCTGCGCAAATCGGCATCATCCCCCTTCGACTTCTCCCCCCGAACTTTGAATACTCGACTGATCCCACCGAGTACGAACCTTTAAAGTATGATATGAAGTTTGAAATGATCGATATATTTGGAAAAGTATGGGCTGTCCGTGATAATCAAGGGAATATTTCACCCCAGCTTAAACGCCCCACCGTCACATCACCGGAACGATGGGAAGAAGTTAAGCAGAAGTTTGAGGATGGAACCCACGATCGATATTTTCGCTTAGCAAAGAAATATTTTAAACGGGTTAAGAGAAAATACCAAGATAAGATATTTTTCTTTGCCACAAATCAGCTCGCCAGCATTTGGGCAAGCGCATGGCAGGGGATGAGTATGGAATTCTTCTCTAAATGCCTTTTTTCTAATAGAGATCTGATTATCGATGTCTTTAATACTTATACCGACTTCACTATCCGTTGGCTTAATGCCTATATGGATGGAGGCGCAGAAATTTGCGTTTGCACTGATGATTTAGCACACAAAACAGCACCTTTAATGTCTCCTAAGGCGTTTACCGAACTCCTTCAACCATGCTATATACGTCTTACCGAGAATATCCATGATCGAGGTGGAAAAGTCATCTTACACACTGATGGGCAAATTACTCCACTCCTCGATTTTATTGTTGGATGTGGATTTGATGGGCTCCATTGTCTTGAGCCAGCGGCTGGGGTTGATCCTGCCCAAGTAAAGAAGAAGGTCGGGGATAAACTTTGCCTCTTCGGAAATATTGGAACCCATCTCTTAAGCATCGGCAATCAAAAGCAGGTTGAAGATGCCGTGAAATTCGCTATTAAATCTGCAGCACCCGGTGGGGGATTCGTAATTTCACCTGAAAATATGCTTAGTACAGTCCGTGCGCAAAATTTACAATGGATGGTGGAAGCAACTCATAAATATGGGGAATATCCCATTAAAATCTAATGAAATTTAAAATTTCTCACCTATAACTCATGTCAATTGAGGGAAGAATAAGATTTATAATGTGTTTGAATTGAAGATGTATCATACCATTATTGCCATAATTTATTAATACCAAGAACATCCTTATTAACACTGTTATAAAATACAGAAACGGTGAAGTGATTCAATTTGAGTGGCAGTGAAGAAATCAAACCTGATAAAAGTATTGATATGGTCGGACTGTATTGTCCAGTGCCTCTCTTTCGGACTCGAGAAGCGATTGATACGATGAAGATAGGTGAAATTTTAGAGGTATTTGCGGATGACCCAGCAGCTGAATCTGATATTCAGAGTTTCGCCAAACGGACTGGACATAAATTGTTAAAACTTGAGAAGGATGAGGATGTTTTTAGATTTCTCATTGAAAAAATCAAATAAATTTGGGAAAACCATGTCGAAAACAGTTTATTTAGATTATCAAGCTTCAAAACCTGTCGCCCCAGAAGTTTTCGAAGCGATGAAACCGTATTTTACACAAAAGTACGCTAATGCGAGTTCTCTTCATACAGCTGGCGACATCGCTACTGATGCCTTAGAAGATAGCCGAAAAGTAATTGCCACATTCGTCAATGCTAAGGAACCACGTGAAATAATTTTTACTAGTAGTGCGACAGCCTCCAATAATTTAGCACTTATTGGTTATGCCCTGCGAAATAAACGAAAAGGGAAACACATTATTATTTCAGAAATCGAGCATATCTCAATACATAACATAGGTAAGTATTTACAGAAGAATGGGTTCGAAATTTCAAAGGTCCCTGTTGATTTTTACGGGCGGGTTCATCCAAAGAGACTCCAACAGAAAATTAGAGATGATACCATTTTAGTATCAGTCCAAACAGCAAATAATGAGATAGGAACGGTGCAACCCATAGCAGAAATTGGAGAAATTACGCGGGAAAGGGGAATTATCTTCCACACTGACGCGGTGGCCTCAGAAAGCATGGTTCCTATCGATGTTCAGAGGGATAAAATAGATCTATTGACTCTTTCTTCGAATGATATTTACGGTCCTCGCGGTCTAGGAGCCCTCTATGTAAGAACTGGGGTGATGCTCACTCCTGTAATAATAGGTGGGGGACAAGAACGAGGTTTGAGTTCTGGAACTGAAGATATTGCGTCTATCGTGGGAATGGCCAAAGCAGCTGAAATTACCCAAAAAGTAATGGCTTCAGAAAGTGAAAGATTGGCCGAATTAAGGGATTATTTAATTAAACAAATCCTAGAAAAAATTCCTAAATCATATTTAAATGGGCATCCCAAAATACGTCTCCCCCACAATGCTCATTTTCGATTTGACTACATCGAGGGTGAGTCATTACTGCTCTCATTAAAAGATGAGGGGATTGCTATTGCTACGGGCTCAGCGTGCTCTTCCAAGACGCTAGAACCGTCTCACACTTTAATTTCTATTGGATTATTACATGAAGAGGCTCACGGGTCCTTAGTAGTAACTTTGGGACGCTGGACGACGCGGGAAGATATAGACAAATTGATTGAGGCACTTCCCAAAATTGTTGAAAGATTAAGAAAATTATCACCACTATCTGATTAAGGAGTGATGTGAATGAAATCAACTAAATATTCTAAGAAAGTTTTGGAACATTTTAGAGATCCTCACAATGTGGGTACTCTAGAAGGAGATGATGTCGCATTAGGGCGCGTTGGAAATCCCGTCTGTGGCGACCTCATGGAAATTTACATCAAAGTTAAAGACGATATCATTGAAGATATTAAATTCAAAACCTTCGGGTGTGGCTCAGCTATCGCAACAAGTAGTATGGTTACAGAAATCGCGAGAGGAAAAACTCTTGATGAAGCCTTGGAAATTACCCGGAAAGATGTTGCAAATGAGCTCGATGGACTTCCACCTGTTAAAATGCACTGTTCAAACTTGGCTGCTGATGCACTCCATGATGCAATCAAAAATTATAGGGAGGGACGTAAATTAGAGCCATTGGTGGATGTCCCTACAAAAACATGTGCAGTACCAGCAGAACCTAAGGAAATTATTGGCGTGGATAAATTTCTGGGTAAGGGCGCCTACCGTGACTATGAAAATCTTGATGAATTACAAGACAAACGCGTTATTGTTGTAGAGAATGGAGAACCAAGCATCGAATTCGCAATTAAACTCACGGAAGTTACCGGCCGTGTTATCTTTATGACCCCTCTAAAATTAATTTTAGCAGGCAAATCCCTCAAAATGAAATTAAAAATGTCTGATGTAAAAATACTTCTCGAGGCGGAACCCATCGAAATTATAGGCGATGACACAGTAGAGAAATTGAAAGTTCATGATCTCAACGAGGATACAGAATATGAACTGGTTGCAGATGCAATAATACTACCTTAAACCTTTTTTTCCTATTTTTATGTGAATAAACTATTGCTGTAGCAAAATTTTCGCACTAAAACATCAGGTCTAACTTCAAAATCAACATCCCCTATCGAAAACCACGATAAATACCTCGTATTTATCATAAACCATCACCAAAAAAAGGGGATGGATTAATAGATTTTATTCAACCGATGTTCTAAAGCCGCGAATTTGTAGGATAACACCTACTATTGAAAGAACTGGCGCAAGAATCCACAAAACTTCAAGCGGTATCGAAGCCCATAGGGTTCCTTGGGCTTCTGGCAACGCAAATATTATTCCTAATTCGAATAGAAGGATCCCAAAAATAATCATAATTGAATTCCTACGAACCTCACCGGATGTTTTCACTGCTAAATAGATGTACATGAAAATTATTCCGAATAGAATTACTAGATATAAGGGTATCGTAATAGTGAATAGTAGATCGTAATTAACTGGATCAACTGTGAACCAAATTGAAATTACTGTAGTTATCGGAACCAAGATAGTGAAGATATATTTTGTTCGTTTGAAGACATAACGTTCTAAGACGAAATAAATAATAGTTAAACCAATGTAGGAAAACAGAGTGTAGCTAGTTTTGAGCCAAAAATCAAATCCCAATGTAGTGTATGGCGGATTAGTGGGAGTTCCTGGATTTAAATATAATCTAATTATTTCGCTTAATCGCGCAAGGCAAAAAAGTATATAAAAAATTGCAACACCAAGGTAGAAACTCATTTTATCCTTTTTAAAATACCTGAGAAAGATAACCGAAACAATTACTATCTCAATTATATTAAGAATCCACAAAATTAGAGCAATATCTTCTATAGGTTGCATTTTTTTCTACCTCTTACGCACTTCATCCAAACTAACTTTCCGAAATCTAATTCTTTTTTATATTTTTATTAACTACTTTATATTTCTGATCTATGAATTATTTGGTGCGGAGGAGTCCATAAAGGAAGATTATACCTCCGATAAGCATGAGAGTTGGTGAGATGATATAATAAATTGGATTTTCAGGAATGTAAAACCCTCTACTGTGTGCGGTTTGTCCAGCTAGAAAAATAATAATGCCAATTGCAATTAAGAGTGAATTCCTTCGATAAACACCCGAGCTTTTATACGCCACATAAATATAGATGAGCGGTATGAATAATCCCACTAGAGCCGTATTAATAGTCTGAATAATGGTTTTCGCTAAAGGAGTTGTTATAAGGAGTGCAAAAATGAGGAGTAACACTAAATTGATAATTGTTATAATGGTGATTAAAAACTTAGTACGTGTATAAACGTTCCGTTCAATTGCATATAACATGAAGATAACGCTTCCAATACCGACAAGAGCGCCTAACTCCCAAAATATCTCTTGGTTATTAACAAAATCAAATATGAAGTAGAATACTCGCGCCAATATGTGAATTAAAATAAAGATTGCGATTCCAAGATAGTATTCCCGTTGGGGGCGTTCAAATTCCTTAGTAAACGCTTTACGGATGGTTAGAATTCCGAAAACGACACTAAATCCGAAAAAAATAAGCCATAAACTTACTGAAATTTCAGTTACTACCATATTAATTCCCCAAAGTATACAGGCTATACTTTCATGGTGAAGTGATATTTAAAAGTTAGGATTGAAGAATTGAGTTTTTAAAAAAAAAAAGAGGGGCGATTTGCTACTCACGTTCGACAACGCAAGCGATACCCATGCCTAAGCCGACACAGAGGGATGCGATTCCGTAGGACATCTTCTCGCGTTCCATTTCGTTCAACATCGTGATTACAAGCCGTGATCCAGAACATGCTGTGGGATGACCGAGCGCAATAGCGCCACCCATCTTATTTAACCGCCCTCCTTCAGCGGCTTCACCTTCAGGACCGAAATCGACTTTCATTCCGAATTCATCTGTTAAAATTTTTCCAGCAGCGACGACAACCGAAGCGAATGCCTCATTTACTTCGATAATCTCCATGTCCTTCATCGTCATATTGACTTTTTTCAACGCTTTAGCCATAGAATATGCAGGACCTGTCAGCATGAGTTCAGGATCAGACCCAACAATACCATAGCCTAGAATCTTGGCTCGCGGTTTCCAACCCATCTTTTCAGCGTACCCGCGACTCGCTAGCAACGTCATAGACGCGCCATCATTTATAGGGCATGAATTTCCTGCGGTCAGTACTGTACATCCAGGAACCGGCTTCAGTGCCGCCATTTTTTCGAGTGTGGTACCATGGCGGATGATTTCATCGTGATCGTAGTCAAAATCCTTCTTTACTTCACCTGTTTTAGGGTTCTTCCATTTCTTGATATGTACTGGAATTATTTCGTTTTTGAATTTACCAGACTTTTCTGCTTTACTTGCTTTTACCTGACTTAGATAGCCATATTGGTCCAATTCTTCTCTCGACAATCCCCATTTTTGAGCAATCCGATCAGCAGCGATGATCTGTGATGCAAAATTGGGATAATTCTTTAAAACCTCTTCAAACGGAAGGCCTGGATTCATTTTATAGAGTTCCATCGTCTTTTTGCTTTTCTTATATAAACCCGGATGTTCCTTATCCTCTTTATATTTCGGAACTGCTTTCTTTTGGTATTCTGCGGAATCAGAGCCAATTGCATATTTACTTTGCTGCTCTACTCCACCCGCCAGATACATATTACCATATCCTGTCCATAAACCTGTGGAGGCAATCCACATGCTTGTTTGCCCACTTGCACATTGGCGATTGATAGCTAGTCCTGGAACGGTGGTTAATTTTAAAGAAAGTGCCACGATACGTCCAACATCAAGGGCACCCCCACCAATTTGGGAGTTGCAGCCGACTATGACGTCTTCAAGCTCCATTGCATGATCTTCAAGCCCTTTAACTCTCTTATACAAACCATTCTTAATGATTTGATAAGGCATCTCGGCGGTATGAATCTGACTTAAAGTACCGCGTCTTTTACCCATCGGGGTTCGAACGCCATCGATGAGTACTACATCATTTTCTGCTTTAGCCATTTAAAAATCACCTTTTTCAACATATTTACTGTAACCGAATTAGTTACATTTCGTAAGTATTACAATTTGTAACACGATCGACAGCTCCCTATAAGAATTTTATTTAGACGTGATTCTTAGGCATGTTCTGATCTTCTAGCCAGTTACATTTTGAAATTGAAAAATTTAAAATTAGGAGCTAAAACGTTTAGGTAGCATTATAACAAAATTATGGTGAAGTAAATGGGTAGTGATAAACCAAGAGATGTAGTAATATGTGATGCCGTCCGATCCCCTATGGGGAAACGGGGTGGCAGTTTTAGTGAAATGATTACTTCAGAGATGCCTGTAAAGCTAACTGAAGGCATTTTTGAGCGGAATCCAGTTTTATATGACCATGCGGCTGAATTTGAAGATGTAATTATTGGATGCTGTAGTCCACTTGGCGGTGCAGCGCTTGATATAGGCAGAGTAGTTGCCTTAGGCTCCCAAAGAATAGTAGACGATAAGAAAGAGAAGCTCTTTCCTGTTACTGTTCCTGGTTTGCACCTCAATCGTCACTGTGCAAGTGGGCAGACTGCTTTGATGATTGCTTCTATGGGGATTTGGAGTAACATGGGTGACCTTTATATTGCAGGTGGCGTCGAACAACAAAGTAAATATCCCATTGGTATAGACGCAAACGACTACCAAAAAAAGGAGATACCGAAGTATAAGGAAGACAAGGAACATCCTGGGCTTTATAAAAAAGGGAAGAAAACAAAAACGTATTTTAAACGTGTAATGACACTCCCCTACAAAGGCTTTATGGAAAATTATCCGACATTTGCCTCCCAGTTGATTTCCGCCGATCGGATTGCAAAAACATGGAAACTCAATCGCCAAGATTTAGATGAACTTGGTTGGGGATCTCAAGTAAAGGCAACCAAAGCTATGAAATCAGGTAAATTTAAGGATGAAATTATTCCAATCAAAACTAAAACAAAAGAAAAGGGTACTTTTATTTACGATTATGATGAAGTTATTAGAACAAATGTTGGAGAATGGGATAGAGAGACTGCTATGGAGAAGATGGGAAAACTAAAACTAGTCCCAGGCTGTGAATTCATGACCGCTGGTAATTCTTGCCCAACCAACGATGGATCTTCCATAATGTTGCTTGCTGCTCGCGAAAAAGCCGAGGAATTAGGATTACCCATCCGTGCAAAAGTAATTACTTATGGTGTAGTCGGATCTGATATTTATCATATGCTGACAGGTCCTGCTTTTGCTATGGATAAGGCCATGAAGAGAGCAAATATGACCTTAAAGGACATGGAGATCATGGAAGTAAATGAAGCCTTTTCCTCAGTCACTGTTGCTTGCGGAAAAATTCTATCCGATGATCTCGGCTATGATAAAGCCCAATGTGATTTTACTCCCAGCGGTGAAATTGCCGAAGGAGCTCGAATTAATCGTTGTGGTGGCGCTATTGCGCTCGGTCATCCCACTGGCGCTTCTGGCTGCCGATTACCAACTACAATGCTTTATGAGATGGATCGCGAGAAAATGACCTATGGAATGGCGTCCCTCTGTGTCGGTTTCGGCATGGGTACCGCCATGATCATCGAACGTGAAGGTTAACCCCCCTCTTTTTTCTTTTTTTTTTTAATTTCTATTTTAGAAGAAATTTAGTTTAGATTAATTAATAATTGAAAATAATAAGCTACTAGTTATTTCGATTAATCTTAATGAGCCTACAAAAGTATAGAGTTTTGTAAATGCGACAAGATAATTCAAAAGATAAATCCGAAATCCCAATTTCTTTTGTGGAAACTCCTCCAGAAATAGCAAACTTAATGGTAAAGCTAATTACTAAGCAACAAGATTGTAATACTTTAGATACTGGTTGTGGAAAAGGTATATTTTTAAAAACCCTGCTACAAAATGGATTTAACAATATGGATGGAATAGAACTAAACAAACAGAACTTTGATTTTTGTAACAAAACTTATTCTAATGTAGCATTATTTAACAAAGATTTCTTGGTTTGGAATCCTTCTCACAAATATGATTTAATTATTGGCAACCCCCCTTATGCACACTTCAACTCTTTGCCACCTGAAATACAGAAGGAAGTTTCCGTAATTACAAAAACAAGAGAATCCGATATCTATTACGCATTCATTATTAAATCTATTGAATTGTTAAGAGAAAACGGCGAATTAATTTATATTGTTCCCTATGGATTCTTTTACAACACACACGCAAAAACAGTTAGAAAAAAAATAGTGGAAAATGGAATTATTACCACTATTATTGACCTGGATGAAACGAGATTGTTTCACGATGAACACCCCGAAACCATAATTTTCAAATTTTTAAAGGCGAAACAAAAAAAACCAGCGAGCATAAATATATTACGTGTAAGGAACAGGAATGCTAAACCCCAAGAAATTTTTAAGAAAGCTATGGATTCACTACAGAAAAATGAAGAAAACACACTATTTGATTTTCATCAGAAACCGCAATTTAGTGATGCTAGTGAAATTTGGTCTACCTTTCCTCAAATTGCAATCCCGGAATATATGCTATTAAAGAATATTGCTTACATTGGTGTTGGACTCGTTTCAGGATTTGACTTAGCCTTTCGGATTGATGAAACTGAAGATGAGAATTATACTACTACAGAAAAGAAATCAGTCTTCAAATTTGTTAAAGCAGCTAATTGCAAAGGATTCTGGGTGGATGGGAATGTGAAATACATTCTTACTGATAACCAATTAGAGAACGAAAATCACATTTCTCAGACTCTACCTAATATCTACAAAAAAATAAAACCTCACAAAAATGAAATGTCCAACAGATATTTGCCAAATAAAAAGAAGTGGTTCCATTGGCAAGCATTGCGAAACAAAACGACCATTGAAAAATACATGAAATTACCAAAAATATTCGTTCCCACACTGGATCGAAGTAAAGTAAACCGATTTAGTTTGAGTACTGAAGAAGTGTATCCCTCTGGCGATGTTTTATGCATAATTCCCATGGAAATAGATCCCCTATTTCTGCTCGGATATTTAAATAGTGCTTTTTTTAGAGACTATTACCTGTCGTATGGTGCAAGAAGAGGCCATAGAATGGCTTTTACCCAGAGGATATTATCGAATATCAAGATTCCCTCGTTTTCTAGTAAGATTATTAGTGAGATTAAAGACATAACCCAAGAAATAATTAATACTCAGAACCAGGCGAAACGTGAATTAATCGATGAAATAATTCAAAACGCGTTTGAAGAGCGGTTGTTCGAAAAAACAGGTCTATTTAAGTATGTTTAATTAAGTGACTTTACACTCATTTCAGAGGAAAGGGTAATTTCTTCTGCAATCGTGGAGCCCCTTTTTCCCACTCCTTATGAATTAAATAATACCTACGAAATTAACATCATTCTTTTATAAAACAATTCAGATAATATTTTTCGAACTTACTGAATGAGGCTACAATAGTGAAAGTTGGAGATTTCATCAGGTCGGCAGTGCGGCGAAGCCCAGAGAAAATAGGACTTATAACAGAAAAGGTAAGATGGACATATCAAGAACTTTTTGGTTATTGTAATTCGTTGGCTAATGGGTTAGTCAAACTAGGAATTCAAAAAGGAGACCGAGTCGCCCTATTATTACGAAATGGTCATGAAATCTATCTATCTTATTTTGGTATTCCAAGGATGGGTGCAGTAGTTGTACCCTTAAATTATATGATGTCTAAGGATGAACTACTGTATTGCATTAATGATTCCAGCCCAAGGGTCTTAATTTATGGCGCAGAATACAATGATTACATCAACTATTTCAAAGAAAAATGTCCATGTGTTGAATACTATATTGCAGAAGCTGATTTTGAAAAACTGATTTCTTCCCACTCTAAAGATGGCCCTTCTGATCTAGAAGGTAATCGGATAAAAATTCGTAATACCGATACCTTATTCATCATGTATACCGGTGGAACAACAGGATTCCCTAAAGGAGTTATGCTTTCTCATAAGAATATTACCGCCACTCTATCTGCTTATACAGCACGATTGATATTGGAAACTGATCGTTATTCTGAAGAAAAAAAACAAGATACTTTAAAGAAGATGGAAGCTGAAGAGGGCGTTGTACTAACAGATTTGCCAATATTTCATGCCGCTGCCATGTACACGACCTTGGTCTCGGCGTCTGCTCAAATTCCGTTAGTCACCCACAAGCGATTTGATCCCATTCAAACCTACAAGACAATTGAACAAGAAAAGGTAACGGTACTTCAACTAGTTCCGACTATGCTTATTAGGCTGCTTGATGTCTATGACCCAAAATATGACCTGAGTAGTTTAGGAAGTATTACGTATGGAGCCGCTGCAATTGACCCCACGACGCTAAAGAAAGCACTTGAGATCTTTAAGGACGCTGAGTTTTCTCAAATCTTCGGCATGACAGAAACTGCTGTTCCTGTAACTATGCTGAGTACAGAAGACCATGCGTTAATCAGAGAACAAGGAACAGACTACCTTTTGAGATCTGCAGGTAAACCAATCTATAAAGTTGAAGTTAAAATTGTAGATTTCGACCGTAATGAACTTCCAATAGGCGAAATAGGCGAAATTGCCGTTCAAGGCGATGGTGTCATGCAAGGTTATTGGAACTTGGAGGATAAGACAAAAGCCGTTATTGATTCGGAAGGCTGGTATTACACGGGTGATATGGGAAAGGTAGATGAAGACGGTTATCTCTATGTTGTTGATAGATTAAAGGATATGATTGTCTCGGGTGGCGAAAATATCTATCCCGCTGAGGTTGAGAATGCCCTGTATGCTCATCCTGCAATCGCACTTTGTGCTGTTGTGGGTGCCCCTGATGAATTGTGGGGTGAAAAAGTCGTTGCTTTCGTAGTTCTACATAAAGGAGTTAGAGCAACAGAGGAACAATTAATTGAACATTGTAAAGAGAAAATTGCTCGCTATAAGGCACCAAAGCAAATAATTTTTATTAAGAAGATTCCAATGAGTCCCCAAGGGAAAATCCTAAAAAGAAAACTCCGAGAGCAATTATGGAAAGGTAAAGAACGGAAAGTTATTTAATAATATAATCCAGAGCGCTTTGAATAGCACTTTTAACAAAATTTAACTAACTTTGCACTCATCTTGACGAATCTTTATCAGGGATTTATCATGGGTAATGAGTTCTTGATAGATATTTTCCATGAGTTCTTTGATATTTTTCCGCCCCATGCTTTCAAGCGCTGGAATTATTACATCCTCAAAAGGTTTCAATTGGTTATCGAGGGTAAAATCAACTAAAATATCAGCATATCGGCAATTTCCTTCCTCTGTTTCCTCATATAATGCAAAGCCATGCATTTCTTTGATATAATTACTATTCTCAACCCACCACTCTTCGAGATTCCCCTCAAATTTACAAACTATGTCATATTTCAACACAATTTTCATGAGCGGGATCTTCTCGGTGAGGGTATACCGGAGTCGATCTGGAGATATTTTTTCGATTTTCACCTTGTCTTTCGACGGGAAATTTCTCATCAGTATTTCTGGATCATGAAAAATTTCCATCATCACTTCTGGAGGGACGGGAAACTCTTTGACCAGTTTGTATCGATAGTTACCACCTTTCACGATATCTAATTGCCCATCTGCCAAGGTCTTCATGTGATAAAGTTCTTCAACTTTATTCCTCAAAAACTCTGGAAGAATTTCGTCAATGGTTTTCCATATACTTGAGACATATTGATAAAAGGAAACTGAGCCCAATGTAAAACTGTGAAAAAAATCCTGTAACGGAATCTGCTCCCAGGCACCCCCTTTCCGAATAGTTTGATACTTCTTTTGCTCAATCTCAATATACGAATAAATATACTCCAAGAGGAATGCCTTGTCAAAAATTCGCCTAATTATTTCATTTTCGCTGTGGAGCATTTCGGTCTCGAGGCATGCCAGCCGTTCAAAGAGAATTAATAAAAAGTTTATCCGCCGTCTAAAATACCGCCGGTTAAGCCGTTTCAGCTGCCTTAACATGGTTCTGATGAAGTTAGGGGCGAAAATGGGTGGAATCTGAAGGAGTAAAATTGAGTAAAGTGGTGTCTTCTCATAATATTTCCTAAAGTTTAAGCTCAGAATTTTATCTTTTCTCTGAGGATCCATGTATATTTCTTTTGCCGTCCTAAATAAGACGTTCATTTGACGTTCAAGCTTTCTTTTATAGTTTGAAATTGCAGGTTGAAGAAGAATCGGGGCAGGAAAAAACATTTCCATCGCAATTTGGTAGGCTCTAACTTTCTCCCCGATGATCTCCCGCTCTAAATGCTCTAAAACATATTCACCCGGGATACATACATTTTCTTTCATGGAATTCCTTTCTTCATGGATCGTTCCACTATATCCAGTTAATATAAGGAAATCCCGCCTAATAATGTTTTTCAATTTTGACAAAAAACCCATAAACTCTTTATGAGAAAAATTCCTAGCTACTTACTAGAGCAAAAATCACTTGAATTGGGCTATTTCATGAGTAAATCGGAGCGCCCTGAACCCCGCATTTATCAAACGAATGCGCGGGATCAGGTAGTCCAAGCCATAGATGAAGGCAAAACGGTCATTTTAGTGCTTCTGCCAACCGGCATGGGGAAGACTTTTATTACAACCCTCTCAATTGAGGCGTTAATTGAAAATGGCACCCTCAAAAAAGAAGATAAAATTCTCTTTCTGGTGAATGACCGAAAATTGAAACATCAACTGTATCAAATGTCACAAACCCTCGAATTAAATAACTATGGGGACTTATTTCTCTTGCCTGAAGGGCGACAATCGAAGATGGAAGCGGGAATTACCCGGAAACACGCCCAAATCGCAAAATTCATCTTCGCAACCCCCATGCTTCTCCTGAATTCGATCATTGCGCGAACCCCGGGCAAAATCAAAGTCGCCCGAAGCACCCTCGACCAAGTGAAACTCGTGGTTATTGACGAAATCTTTGACGTGTTGGCGCAGAGTGTCATGGGCAAAACGACCCGGACAAAAGAGGAAACTATCCAATTTGTCGAGAAAGTTTACGATGTTAAATTTCAAGAAGTTGTGGATAAAATAGCGAAGCAATATAATATTAGGAAAGAGCAGGTTGTTAATCGCCTTGTCCAAGAGTTCTCTGCCAAGAAATATCGGTTAAACAAACGATTTGAACCAATTTTGAATTTATTGGGACTCATCGATGGAAGTGAAAAACTCGTCATTGGAATGACCGCATCGTTTACCCAGAGAGAGAAACTTGAGCTTCTCACCAAAACGTTTGGAGGGCCGGAGAAAGTTGCAGAGGTTTATCCCACTGGTGAGGATTACGAGGACTTTACCCCTAATTATATCTTCAAAAAAATTGTAGTGTTCGATGATTGGGTTTCCGATATCGATGCCAAAATCCAAAAATTAAAGGGTGGGACCTTAAAAACCATCAATCAGGCGTATCAAATCATCACTAAACGGCCGTACGTCCCGAACGATCGGATTATGCTGTTTATTAGTGACCTTCTTGGTAAGAAACCGATCCAAGAAAGATTAAAGGGTGCCCGAGATGAACAATTTCTGAATCGGGTTCTTACCCACAGTAGTGCTTATATCCAGCTCGTTGTTGCGAGACAATATCTTCTTGAAAATACACTAAGAGCCTTTATCAAATTTATCGCCCGCCTGAAAAATGCATATTTACTTAAACATCAAACATTTAAAAACATCAAGGAGCGAATTCTAAGTCGTAAAGATGAAGTCAGTGGCGATAAAGTCTTTATTTCGAAGAAAGAAGAGCGCCTACTATTCTGGTTGAAACGTTTTATTGAGGAGGGGAAGAAGGCTTTAGTTCTTTGCCGCTTCGTCTCTGTTACGCAGTACCTTCACCAAATGATGCAGGAACAGGGTTTTAGCACCGCATTTGTTCACGGTAAGCTCGATGGATCGAGCCAACATGCTCAAATTATGCGGTTCAAGACAGGTGATGCCAAAATTCTCTTTGCCTCGGAACGCCTCATCGAAAAGGGAACCGATCTCCCTGAAGCCGATGTGGCCATCTATTACGGCGTTAGCGTAAGTTTATCAAAATATGAGCAGAGTGTAGGTAGGATTAGGTCGTTTAAGACGAGAACTAAGACGGTCTACACGCTCGCTTACCATCAAACAGCGGAGGAAGAGAATGCCTTTAAGCGGGATGCGTTGTTTCTGGAGCTACTAGGGAAGCATAAGAAGCGGGGCATGCTGGTTTCCCAGATCGTTGAACCTGAGGAATAAGGTCAGAAATTCCCTGTGGACGACACTTTCTTACATTCTTCAAATGAATTACAGATATTTCGGAATATTAGCAAAATATTTCGCGATTAGTTCATCCGCAGCGTCATATTCGGCAGTGTCTCGATTCCCAAATTTCAGGAGAACCCTAAATTCCGCTTCAAACTCATCCTTGAATAAAAGAAGGCTCGCCCGCAATGCTTTTGATCCTTTAGTCGATAGTAACGTCACCGTGATAGAGTCTCCTATGGCAAAAATGAGCATTCCCAAATCCCAATCTATCTGTCGTATCCTGCCGCGTTTCAAGATATCCTCCCCCATACTGGTTATGGCGCTAATCAAGCCGGATAACAGCCCATCCTCAACCCCCGCTTGTTTGGACCAGTGGTATTGGTAGAGGGGAAGCCCTGACTCCGTTTCGATCACCATCAGAAGGTGTGCTTTAAACGGGAGAATGTAAAGCAGTTGAGAACTCCGGGCGACAATAATTAAAATACTGGTAGTGAGCAAGATTAGTCCCCACGCTATCGGTTCATACATGAAAAAACTAATGATGTAGATTACAAGGGCGCCAATCGGGAAACTTCCAATTAAAAGCCAAGCGGATTTTTTCAAATCCTTTGGAGCTTTCACGACGGTTAATATACCCCAATAAAGAACATATAACACCACTAGAGCCCAAAGAAGGGAAAAAACATTACTCAACAAATCGTTTCTCGATAAGCTTAAATGTCCCGCTTGCATGATAATGGAATGATTTGAGGGTTGCAATTCTAGAAACAAGAAGATGGCAGAGATCGCACTCCAGGGTGCCAGATGAATGGAGACTAACGATTCCTTACTCACGTAGTTAAAAAAAAGAATAAATACCAAACAGAAAAAAATAGTAGAGACTCCGGCTAAGTTTCTAATGAAGATATTAAGATAGAGATCCGCAAGACCCTCGAATAAGCTCCCTAAAGAATAAAACACGAAAAACACACCAAGCAAGTAGAGTGGAATGACTTTTTTACGTATAGCCGTTAGAAAACAGATGGCGGTAACGATAAATGAGAGAGCTGACACGCTGAGAAAGCTTATAACAACGGGGGTAACATTTAAAATGTAATTTCCCTCCTAATTTTTTTCTATCAAGGCAGCAGTGCCTTTATCATTTTTATGCGCGTTCAATTTTTAAATCTATTTAATTTTTGTAATTTCTACCCATTTCCCCCTACTCGCGTTTAATTTTCCCCTAGCATACTCTTATCCCCTTAATCATTATTAGGTATAAAAAAAGTGCAAAATTGTGGTTTATCTGATAGATTTAGCTCTTTTACACTCAATGATCTTTCTATGGTATAAGAATAGTCTAGTTAGTTCTCAAAACGTTATTTACAAAAAGAAAGTATCAGCTGAAGAGAAGATATCAGAATTGTTGGGGCGTTCCTTGGGTCAAGATGAAAAAGAAATGTTTTCTATATTATATAATAAATTGCAAACTGAAGCACAACCAATCAGAGGAAAGCCAAATGAATATCAATTACTACGAGATGAATATGTAGTTAATTGCCTCCTTATTTTAAGCATTAAAGAAATATGTGAAATGGGCGAGACTAAATCCTCTCTCAGGGATTTGGTATTAGAAGAATTAATACAATTACCCGTGGATCCAGAAGAATGGGGTATTCATAAAAGGTATTTAAACGAAATATTTCTAAGTTCAAGTGACCTTATTATCACTCCTGATGATCTCTGGCATCCTGCAAGGAAGGCAGACAAAGTCAGACAGCGCGCAAATAGATTGTCATAAAAGAAATGAAAAAAGCAAGATTATAGGAGCGCAATGAACCATTATTAGCTAGTCATTAAACTTCTTGATTAATAAGAAACCCAAACGAATTACAGATATTTCGGAATATTGGCAAAATATTTCGATATTAATTCATCTGAGGACTTGCACAAAATATAAATGCCGGTTACCTACACTACTATCTAAAAATATCAAGAGTTTTTTTAGGGATTATAAGGAGTTGATAGCATAAGGAAAGGACCAATAATTGTTCTTATTTGTTTCATCCTTATTCCTATTGGAACAGCCTTAGCGATATCGATAACTTTTAGCCCTAGCTCTTTGATATATTCTGGTACCTTCGAGGTAACCACCTTTAGGAAATACGAAGTTACAACATGCGAGTTGTTTACCACCTTTCCACAACCAAATGCTAGGGGAACTGTGACTTTAACACACCTGGACTCAAGCGCAATTGAATCTTGGGATTATGATATTACATCAAATAGTTTGTACGTTGAGACGCGGTGTGATGATTGGAAGGTCACTCTAAGTCCTGGTAGATGGAGTATCACCCACGTGCGGACACAAGGTAATGCCGATTTAACTATCCAAGCGACTGTCACAGGATCTAGCGCCCAAGATGGAGCTATTATAACTTTGGCGTGGTTGTTTGGTATTATACTTGTATTAAGTGGTTTATGTATTTTGGCAAAATACCCTGAACAGATTACTAATCCACCTTTGCAGTTGGTTTCACCAATCCGAAGACCGCATGAGACCGTTCCAGAAGACGTATCGAACTCTTATTTTCAACCCTCGGAAGCCCCTTTATATTGTGATATATGTAACGATGTAGGTATTTGCGGATCGTGTCAAGGAAAAGGAAAGATTCAGGGAGAACGAATCTGTGAAATGTGTGATGGAACTGGGAAATGTTTATGTCAAGATTGATTCAAAATAAAACTTCTTTTTAATTTATGAGGTTACTTTCCTACATTCCTCAAAAAAGTCACACATAATGCATTCAAATTTACTGACGCGAAACGTTTTCAAATCTTGATAACAAGTGGGTACTGCTCTGACAGGAATGGGTTGGGGTCGCTCCACGTCATCGATACGTGGATTTTCATGAGCCGAAACCATTTCACTACTTTATACAGAAAAAGGTATTTAAACTCACATTTTCTACGAATCCAGTGGTTTTAGGTTATTTTTGATTTAGAATCCTCTATTCCGAGGATTTTGATTTCATCCAATAGACAATGCTATCTTTTTTGGAAATTTTCGCTTGAAAGAATTTACAGATGGGGCGCATGGGACATTTGTTGCATTTAGGTTTGATGGCGATACAAATTAGGGCCCCGAAGTCAAGAATGGCTTGATTAAAGGTCCACGCATTCCCTTTCAAAAGAATTTGTTCTGAGATATTCCAGATTTCTTTATTTAGCTTCGCAGGTGAGGTAATTTTATGGTTATGCAGGAAGACTCGTTTTATAATCCGATCGACATTCGTATCCACAATGGGATAATCCAATTCAAACGCGAATGATAGGATTGCTCCCGCAGTATATTCCCCAATCCCGGGAAGTTCCAGTATCTGTTTGTAATCTTTCGGAAAAGTTCCCTCATAGTCTGACATGACAATTTTCGCGATTTTATGAAGGTTCTTCGCTCGATTATAATATCCTAACCCTTCCCAGGCCTTAATCACTTCCTCCTCCGATGCTTCCGCTAGCATTTGAAACGTTGGAAATTTCTTTAAGAATTGATGATAGTACTCCTTTTCAACTCGAACGACTTGCGTTTGTTGCAGCATCAATTCTGATACTAGAATATAGTAGGGTTTCCGTGTTTTCCGCCACGGTAAATCGCGTCCATACTTTTTAAACCATTTAAGGAGGGTTTCTTGGAAAGGTTTCAGTTTTTTGGGATCAATTTCAGCTGGCATTCGAATTCTCAACTAGGTTCCATAAAAATCTGCGTCGTCCGCCTTTTCGGGTTCCTCAATTATCTCGAGAAGTTCTAGTATTTCCTCCTCTGATTCTGCCAGCGTAAAAATGGCCATCTTCAAGGTTACCAAGTCGAGGAGTTGAAATTGTTCTCCATCCTTCTCTGCCCGATCGGGATTCGTGATCACAATGATACCCGTGTCCGACATCTCTCGAATTTTGCTCCGAATAATGACAATTTCATCGCTGTAATCAAGCGCGGTTAAATAGAGGTCTTCCTTGGAGACCATGCGCTGATGAATTCGTTTTAATTTCTCCTGCTCTAATTCTCTAAGCCGTTCAATGTCTGATTTTTTCATCTACTCACCCTTGTGTGGTTATATGTCTCATTTTTATAACTATTTTTCATAATAAAAGAATATAGTTAAATTTGTTGATGAGAGCTGTAAAAATGCGCAAGACGACTTTTTCGTTTGGGATAATTTTTCTGGCTGGAATTTTAGTTACTTTTATACTCCAAGATATCATTATGGGTTTAACTTCATTAATATTCGTGGTTCCTCAAGTAATTTTTCTATTACTTTTGTTCTTGGTTTTATTACAGTTATATAACTCTTAACCTTTCGATGTCCTCAAAAATTTACCATGTCCTTTATTTTCAGTTAGAATCTCCCCTGGATATCCATTCTCCATCACGATCTTACCTCGTGATATGGTGATCTCAGGCACACCCTGCACTTCCATCCCTTCATAGAGTGTAAATTCACTTTTAGTATGAAGTTCATCGATCGTTATTTTGGATTTTTTCGTGAAATCGATGATAGTTAAATCTGCATCGCTTCCGGGTTGAATTGCCCCCTTTTGCGGATATAGCCCCATAATTTTAGCGGGATTTACAGCCATCAGTTGAACTAATAGGTCGAACTCTAACCGTTTTTGGTGAACTTGTGTGAGCATTACGGGTAGTGAAGTCTCAAGTCCAGGAATCCCGTTGTTCGCAAGAAAGATGTTTCTGCGCCCTCTCTCTTTTTCGAAATTGGGATAGGCTACATGATCAGTTGCTATCGTGTTGATAACTCCCGTCGTAAGACACTCCCACAGCTTCACTACTTCAGCCTTGGGGCGCATGGGGGGGATGACACGAGCATATGGACCTTTCTCTTCGAAGATTGTTTCATCGAATATTAAGTATTGGGGGCAAGTTTCGACATACACAGGTTGTTTGTTCTTAAAAGTGGAAATATTATGACCAGCAGTTCCAGTACTTAAATGGACAAAATAAATCGGACATTGGGCTTGATTCGCGAGTTTAAGTGATCGGGAAACCGCTTCAATCTCAGCCCTTGGTGGACGGGCTGCAGGGAAATTTTTAGGCTTAATTAGCCCCGCTTGAATAGCTTTTTTACGCCCCTCTTCAATCATCACGCGATCTTCAGCATGAATTAAAGCCATCCCCCCTACTTTTCTGATGTTAGAAAGTAATTCTAGAAATTCCTGATCATCAGAGGGGCCGGGAAAATCATAGGACACTTCAGGTAAGAAAATTTTAAAGGTTTTCAAGCCGGATTCTACTAGGTCTCCGAATTGGTTGAGATTGATCGGCGTCGCCCCGCCATGAAGACCAAAATCGACAACCGCTTCTTTTTCCGCCCTTTTAATTTTCAGAACTACCGCCTCAGGATATAACGTGGGGGGATCGGAAAAGGGTTGTTCAAAAACAGTGGTGATCCCTCCTCCGGCTGCGGCGCTGGTTCCGGAATACCAAGTTTCCCGCCCCTCATAAAAATGGACATGTAAATCGATTATACCCGGAATAACGATTTTATCCGTGGCATCGATGATCTGGTCGTAGGCTTCTGACACAAGCTCCGTGCTTAATTCTCGAATCTTCCCCTCCTCAATGACGATATGAACCGCTTTAAAACCTGTGGGTGTATATACTTTTTTACAGTTCCTGATTAGGATGTCCACGAAATCACTTTAACGGGAAGAGATTAAATAAAAAAGTTGCTAATTCAAACGCTTCTTTCTTGTTTTTGATTTTTAAATCGGTAACATAGACCTGAAACCCTAAATTTTGAATCTGGTCTTTGTAAATTTTCTGTTTCTCGTCAATTATTATGATATCCGCTAGATTTTCCACGGTCTTTGAAAACTCCAACGCGTTAATATCACTATATCCCATTTTATTGAGGACGCTGATCTCTTCTTTAGTCAACAGATTTTGATCAATAACTGAAAAAATGGCGAAAATTGGGCACGGCACAGTCTTTAACAATTTTTTCACACCCGGACACTGTAAGATGGCGTGAAAAGAGACTAAATCATTAGGCAATAGTAAAATATATTCTGCTTTATTAGCAATTTTTTTCAAATCATCAGTGGGTTTTTTATTTTCATAACCATTAAAAATAATTTCTTGAATTTTCTTATCGGGATTCTCCGATTGAAGGAATTCTATTAGATTATAGGATTTTGTTAATGTTTTAATTGTAATCATTAAATTGTCATTACATGCGGGTAAGATTGGGGCATCAATAGAGAAATTTTCTCTGACTTTATTCAATAAATCCGTCACTTTCTTTCCTTTCGATGCGAGTTCCGTTAAATAGGTGGATATCGCAATATCCAAGTCCGTGAATTGGAGATACGGATTATAATCAAACTTCTTAAGATAGTTATAAACTCGGTAAGTTTTAGGGTATTTTACCCTCATTAATGAATTTAACAGCGCTCGTAAACATAAATTCATCTGGATTCCTGAAAGATCGATAATATTACTCGTATCCATTACGAACCCTAACTTCTCCTGCGGAAGATAGGTTACTATACTATAGAGGATATTGGATATCCGGATGCCCGAATAAAAAATCAGTAACATAACGATGTCCTTTGTAGTTTCTTCTCAATTTTCTATTCTTATACTCGATCTCTCAATGATTTTATAAAATGCACAAATTTATTCTAGTTTTGATTTCCTTGTTTCTTCTCTTATGTATAAGGGGTATTTTAAAAATGTTTGCTCTAAAAATGGTTAATTTAAATAGAAATTTGAGCAAATAAACGGAATTTGCTTTTTTTATTCCTTTACTAAAATTCTATCATAGGTTTGGTTACGAATTGAAGGATTACTATTCTTTTAAAATATTATCAATTTTTATACTCGTAAAACAATATACTATTCGTGGTTTGGTGAGAGTAAGGACGGTCGCCGGACGAAATTCGTCTGAGGAAGGTCCCTTCTCCCATCTAGGCAACGATGTGGCATAGCCACAAGGCGAGAGTTTTCCTCTGAGAACAGAAATGACACGTCCATATATTAGATGATGATGAGGCGGCTGAGAACCTAGTTCGAGAAGACTTATGGCGACATGAGTTGAGATAACCCGTTGAAGAGATATATGGCACCGTTGAAACGGCTCAAGATCGTGGGAGCAAGCCTAAAATAAAACCTGATGATGTGCCTAGCTGAAGGAATGGGTAAGGCGCATAGACAGATACCGTCAAGGAAACTTCGAGCAATCGGGGTTCCTGAACAGAAAAGGGCCTACTCTACTCACACCAGACCACACTCTTTTGGTGAGGGAATAATATACAAGAAATTGCTGTGCAAGGTAGAATAGGGTTACTGATCGATGAGATCTGTCTAAATTGCAATGTTACTCTCATTGGTTGGGCTGTTTACGATGCTGAAGGGCTTCCTTTATACTCTAAATTTAGGGCTCGCGAGGAGGAATTCGGCGCGATGGCAGCAAATATTATAGATATTTATAAACGCATTCCTGAATTAGTCGTATCTTGTTACTACTTTAAGGAAATGAATCTTTTCTTGCACCGCATTAAGCTAGGTATGAACTACTTTATACTTACCATCGCAATTGAGAAAAATATTAGGAATCATGGACTCGTTGTCATGCAACTTCAAAAACTCGAAAATAGGATTTTAGATATCATAAGTATTAAGGTCACTTAATCAGATATATCCCTCTTGAATTTCAATGATTTCCTTACTAGTTTTCGCTGCTGCATACTCATTGAGCGGCTCTGCGTTTAATTGGAGGAAATGTTTTCCCCATTTGAAGATGGATAGAATCGTTTCGGCGTAATCTTGAAAGCCTACGATATACAAAGCTGCTGCTAAAGCTTCGACAGTACTTAATTGGGTGGGAACTCCATAATTTACTGGATTAGTTGCAACTAAATAAGGAATAGATCGGTTTATTCCTCGAGACTTTAAAACGTCATGCATTTCATTGATTCTCTTCCAGGAACAGTCAATCACCACTAATCCTTTTTCCAGGATTTGGGGGCGGTCCTCATTGGATATAGAGCGAAGCGCAAAAGGATTTAAAACAATTGCACCTTTAGGAATTTTATTCATCTTTTGTGATTTAATATATCCATGCCTCTCCAATTTCGTGGTTGTGCATTTCTTTGGATCGCATTGCTTCGCATGATATGCATATAATTTTACCGGTGCCGCTTTCCAGCGCGGATTGGATGGTTTATAGCGCATTTCTTAATTCCTATTACTTCTATGACTATGAAGGAAGGTTTGAAATTAAATTTTTTTTAAATTTCTTAAAATTCCGAGTTCCCACTAGAAGAAATCTAATAAGATATCGACGAAAAATAATGCCGATCGAGCGAGATACTCATTCGTGAAGTATCCTATCTGGAATTCAGGATACTTCCACCCATCTAATGTTGAATTTAAAAGAGAAATCAATCCGTTATAACCAAAGGTATTGTAAAAATTTCCCATTTCAAATAATTCCACTGTTGTATATCGTAAATACTTCAATAAAGCAATATCCTGTAAAATCTCATCAACCGTATCATATGCCTCATACCCCATACAACCTAGCGCCACCACCGCCCGATCCCCATACATTTTCTTATGAAAATCAGCTAAATTATACACATAATCTTGCCCAAAAGGCGTGGTATGATATTCACAACTTCTATACATCATATAGCTCACTCGATCCCACATATCTGGTGGATTATTTACTATCCCAAACATCTGTTGGATGTCCGCATCACCATCCTTCAAGTCCTCTAACGTGAGATCCATCCCCACAAGTGCGATTTCGTAGCCCTGAGCACTCCAATTATCTGCGACAGATTCGTACATATCAACTGCTAACGACCAATTCTTTTTCACGGTATTTCTGTGCTGCAGAAGTGTTTGAACATAATTAAAGATATCTGCGAGCTCCGTATCCATTATTTCCTGGTCTATCTCATTATCAAAGAGCATCCCATGAATAGTCAGTGAATAATTCTGAACCCACTCATCAAAGACCTGCTTGAATTCAGGTAAATGCTCGTAGTTTTGATATGATGGGTAATGACCATAGAGTGAAGTATCATATACAAACCAGATCCAAACGTTCAAACCACTTTGAGTGCTCTTATTCACCATTTGAGCCATTTTTAACCCCTTTACTGGATCCGTTAGTTCATATTCTGCGACTAATAATAAAACTTCTACAGGGATAAGATTTCCCCCTCCAAAAGCCGTCCCATTTAACGCACTTAATATGGTGTCGTTCATTATATAATCATAACTCGATAATGTGACATAAAATGATAATTGAATCTCCTGAGAACCCTGACCTTCGCCGAGAATATTGTTAATATCGATATTTTTCCTCGCCACAGTGTAGGATGTTGCGCCTAAGCTAAATACAATCGATGGAAATGCAAACATAAAAATTAAGAGCAATACAACTATCTTACGCTTCCTAGAAGCAAATGAAATGCTTGTAGATCGGCCCAGACGTCTACTTTGTAGGTAATTTTGAATAACAAGAAAGAATCTCATTCCTTTACTGATCAATAAGGCTAAAAAGAGTATGAATCCGATGGAGAAATACCCCATTAAAATTGAAATTAACCCAATAAAAAGAAAGCCATATAATAAAAGTTGTAGTAAATTAAAAACGATCTGAAGACCAAACCGTTTATTCTTCCGATAAAAAGCCCAATCGAGCAAAAATCCTGCTATAAAACCCGCCACTAGAAGAGCCAGCGATAGGAAATAAAGCAAATGCCCATAATTTCCTACAATTAGAACCCATTTGACAAAAATATATCCAATGATACTTAAACTGAACGCAGTATCGATGTGATAGAAATTATTCATTATTTGCCTCAATTTCACTTAAATCCTGCTGTTTCTCTGTTATTCTCCGAGATAACCATCATAAACTTTTTCTTTTTTTTTCATTAGTATACCGAAGACTGCACCATCCCTCCTTTTAATACCCAAATCTAATGCCGAAAATTGCCCCATCCCCACTTATATTCCTGTTAATGGATAATGAAATTGTTGAATATTTAGAGGTTATGAACTTGGCAAAAAACTTTTTAGAAAAAATCCCAAATGAACACAATCTTCTTTCCATTACCTTAGTAATAGGCGTGATCGCTGTCTTTATTCTCCTTACATACTGGTTATTTCTCTCTGGAACTTTCGGGTCCGCTTCCCTCTTCTCGCAATTCTAATTCATTAAGACAATCCTAATTTTAATGGTTGATTTTTTTGGCTACAAATTATCCCAAATGTTTATTTCCCCACCATCCAATTTCGACAGTTCTCGCTAATACTAAAACTAATACTTTTGCAACTCCGAGACCTTTTAGTAGTTTTGAGCATTTTTCTTTAGTTTCACCGCGTTTATAAACATCATCAAGTAAAATAACATATTCATCTTCTAGGTCACCAGAATTAGTAGCTATAGCATAATCTTTTTCACTTGGTGATATCCTTTTCAAAACATCGTGTTTAAAAATAATTTTTAACGAATCTGTAAAAGGGAAACCAAAATAATTCATTTGATTCTTTGGATAAAACGAGGGTACAGGAATACAAGTTTTATATTTTTCAATTTCAATTTTTTTATCAAGAATCCACCAAGCAAAAAGTCGCCCAACAATCTCCCCAATCCTTTTTTTTTGCTCCTTATTGCAAGTTGGTTTTCTATTTGGTTTATCAGGCTTCATACATCTTATTTTACTGCAAATATTGGACCATTTCCCTCGTCCGAATTTGTTTGAATAACTTTCGTATCTAGTATAAATCCCTAGTGAATACAGTTTATCAAAAGATCTCCCATTAACACATCTACGGCAAATAGATTCAGTTCCATGTTTAATATTAGGTTCTAGGCAAATTTTACATCCATTTAAATCATATAATCTTAATTCATTTTGTTTCTTCATTCCCAAATCTTCAAATTTATACTCTAAATATTCATTTCCATCTTTAATGACTTTTTTAATCATAATTTATTCCCTATTCCCATGCTATAGAAATTAAAAAGCTTTTTACATTTTTATCTTTCGTAATGAAATGGGGTTTTGAAAGAAGGTTTTATTTGATATATGAGAGAATTGAAGAATTTTTAACATCTTTTTTTTCTGAAAAAGCCTTTCTTCTTTCAAGCGCTTTGAATATCTCTATAACTTCATTTCCAGAAGAAACTGAATAACCTTTAAGATCCCTTATTACATAAGATGGTATGTAAGCTGACTTTCGCTTTGGATTCTCAGGTATTAGACCAAATATTGGTTTATTTTGCTGTTTAGCGAACTTGATTTGCCATTTAGTTCCACTCTTCTCTGTTCCTTCGATGAAAATACTCCCTCTAGATAATCCACAATTCAATTTATTCCTCTTTTGTAACGTCCATTTCTTCACTCGTTCATTAGGAAGTGATTGGGTAATAATTGCACCATTTCTAGAAATATCTTCTGCTAATTCTTGGTTGTCAGGGGGATATATATCTAAAAGTCCGCTCCCAATTACTGCAATTGTCCTCCCCCCGGCATCTAATGCACCTAAATGTGCTTCCGTATCAATTCCTCTAGCTAAACCGCTTATTATAGTATATCCTTCTTTGCTTAGCTCCTTAGCAATTTTCCTAGCCATTTTATGTCCATAATATGATGGATTTCGGGTTCC
>JAEOSY010000171.1 GCA_016840125.1 Candidatus Helarchaeota archaeon
AAAGTAGGAATAAAAGCTAAAAAGCTACATCAAGACAGAAAGGAAGTTGTTTTATTTTGATTATTTTAACGTAGGCTGCAGACGATTCTTCAATTCTCTTAGTAAATTCAATTTTACCTGAATCAGGTCGATATTTAATAAAACGATTCGGTTCGTTGTCAGTCCGAACAAATATTACCAACGGTAGGCCGTTTAATTGATAATAATCGTGAATAATTATCCAAACTAGGTACATATGCTTGCCATTGCATTCTATATGATAGAGATGAGGATCTGGATTATTTTGCGAAACTGTCATGAGTAAAAGATCCTCGAGATCTTCTAGTTCTAACAGCTTTGCTGAAGGCAATTCATTTGGGATCTTGGTTTCGGGGAGTTCCCCTATTTCTGGAGGTGTTATAAACTGCTCAAGTTCCGAATTCTTTACTTCAACCATTTGGATCTACCACTAACTAAATAAATTCTGCAAAATCTCATCTTTTCTTCAAAATTTGGTCTTCAAAAAAATAAGTTAATCATCATTTAAAAAATCAATAACTCCCAATAATAAAGTAAAACTCGACTTTTTCGGGATTTAAGATGAATCTACAACTAAATCACACTACATTTTCCCGCGCGCGCAAAACGGGATAGAAATTAATAGTGGCTATCTCTAAGAGGTTTTTCCGAGATTGTAATTACTTAGCTTTTCATTTCTCGACAGATTAATGAAGAAAAAAAAAGAAATGGGCTAATTATTGCTAGCTTTCTAATAATTTTCCAGCTCTAATTCGCCAGTACCACCATACTGCATGGAATGCAAGAAAAACCTTATTAGTTTTTTGAAAAAAAGGGGAGTTAAAATTATTAAAATATTGAAATTGACGTTCCAACACCGAACGGATAGAATCCAATGATCATCCATGCCCAAATGATGCTATAAAAGATCGAAGATCCTACGATATTCCGTCCAGAATGCATATAAACCCATGGAACAAAGATATGGCGGCAGAAAGCGAAAATCGATGTGGGAAATATAACGAACGCTATATACCCAAGGGTTGTTTGGCCCCAGGTGAGCAACATTAGCACAATCGGGATCGATAGATCCATTAGTAGTCCAATTCCAACAATTGAAAAGTATTCTTTTAGCCTTGAATTAATCTGTTTTGAAACCTTCAGGCGTTCCTGCACCGTTCTGAGATAAAATTCTTTCACCAGTAAGAATGGGAAGAATATCAGTGTAATTGTTATGATCGTACCGATCTCTCGCGTCGTTGGAATACTTGTGTTAAAACTCCAATGTAAAATTAAAGAAAGAGATACAATGGCTATTATTGCTGTAAGAACACCATATAGTAATGATTTTCCAGGGTTTGATGAGGTCATATCTTTGATGGCATGAGAGATGGTTCCGAGACTTCGTCGGCCTTCTTGGTTCCGTGAAAGAAACAGATAGCAAACTAGGAGGATAAAAATGGCTTTCCCAACAACTAATGCCGAAAAGACAGCGCCAAACATGTCAATTGGCACCATTGCTTCAAAAACTCCAGATAGAGGAATTATCAAGATAAATCCAAGAAAGGGAACGAGAAGTAGGTAGTAGAGGACGGGTTTAATTAGTGACTGTCCTTTGATAAAATCCATTTCGGAATAGTCCGGCTGCTTACCTTTCCACAAATAGTTTTTAAGATATACCATCACAATGAAGAGGAATATAATACAACCCACCATTGCAATTGCGAGGAATACAAGAATATACGGGGCTGTAATGGTTATTGGTCCTTGCACCGCTCCGAAAAAGGCAAGCTCAAACCAAATTATAGTTTCTTCAATGATTATCGGATCGAATGGTTCCAAGAGGTGCTCTGTGAGTGGGCTCACAACGGCTTTCGTCGCATTTCCCAAGGTGAAGTTACCGTATTGCACTCCTAATTCCGCTGTTGAGTTACCAGTATACGCTTCTAAGAAATCATATAATAAGTATTCAGGTTGTGTCTGTTCATATTTTCCCAATAGCATAAGCAGATTTTCAACCTGGTTAACTGAAGAGCTAGTTTTAGCCGAACCAATAGCGACCGTGGCATTAATGAGGTTTGGGTATGCTGCAGCTACCGTCATCGAATTGCCTCCGCCCATGGAATGGCCTACAAGCCCTATCTGATTAACATTTGTATTGTTCTGAAGATATTCCACTGCTGCTAATATGTCATATTCTAAATCCCCGCGATTGAGATAGCCGTCAGATGCACCATGCCCGCGAGCATCAAATGCCACCACCATAATCCCGCGTTTTGCAAGTTCGATACTGATATGCTGATTCCATCTTTTATTACCACTGAACCCGTGCGAATTAATTACCGCACATTGAGTGTTGTTGGCTGGAGTGAAGATGACCGCTTGAAGGCTGACGCCATCATCAGTAACAATTGTTGTATTGGTCACGGTGTATGGATGTGCTGGATCTGGATAGAATGTGAAAATTATGGTGCCTATGACCCCAGTGACTATTAAAATAACGCCGATAAGCAATATCACTAGTTTTTTATTTTTCATTTTATCACTTTGAGTTATTTAGGTAAATAGAAAGGGAGTTTTCATTCATTTAAATTTTTCAATGAACTCCTTTAGCGGCGTGAAATATTGATCTTGAAACTGTAAAATATTGTTATGTCCAGCGTTCTCAATTAAAACCAATTGCTTTTCTATTTTCTCAGACAGGGCATCATATAAAATCTTACCATGCTTACTGGGAACGATCCAATCGCTCGTTCCATGAATCACAAGCACCGGTTTTTGGATTTTAGCGGCCTTGGTATCATTAGACCACTCTTTTACTTCATCGAGGGTTTCTTTTGGGATATTCACGCCAAATAAGTCGGTCATAATTTGGGTTGCGCTTCCAATTCCACTCTCAAAAATTACTCCTTTCAATTCAGGTGGATTTCGTGATCCAATTTCAGCAGCACAAGCACTCCCCAGCGAACGTCCTAATATGAAGAGCGAATCATTGAGGTTTTGCTCCTTCATCCAATCTTTAAATTGTTTATACACAGGGAAGGCATCAGTGAAAAGATTACTAAACACTGGTTGGCCAGTACTAAATCCATAACCACGGTAGTCCATGACTGCCAAATTCACGCCGCATTCAAAGAATGTTTTCGCAAAATACTGGTATTCGAACGCGAGTTCTCCATTGCCGTGGAACATTAAGATAGTTGGGAGATTCGGATCGTTGTTGAAATAGAAGCCTCCAATTATAATTTGGTCATTAATTTTAAATTTCAAGACTTGAGCGACCGAGGGATCGAGATTTTTGGGTTCAGTGTGCTTTCTTGGATAAAAGATAATACTGGATATTTGAGGATTATCTAGGAACAAGTTATTCACCTCTTTTTTGAGATTACGAGTGCAGTAACGGAGTGGGCTGGAAACTCGTAAGTAAATTCATTCGAAACGGTATTAAATTCCTTCTCTGTGATCTTTACTTCATCTTTCTTATCGAAGTAGTTGTAAGCAGAATGAGATGGACCATTCAATTCATAAACCTGGGCTGTTGATTCAGGCGAGAAGTTATTAATTCTGATGGTTGTGGAAAGGCTATGCGCATGATGCCGGTTGATGCCGATAATGACTAGCTTATCTTTACCCTTATTTGTGGTGACCGAAGCTCCTAAATATGGAATTTCCGTTTCCTGAATGTTGCCGTATTTAGGATTATAACGTGTATCAGAGGTTATTTTTGTGGAGACAGTATAACTTTCGGCATAATTGGAAAAGAGTTTCGCAGCAAGATAAACAGGATTATGATAGACATCTGTTGGGCTGGTTCTAATCATTGGGACAACATTCACCAATTGGGCCCAGACAGCCATTTTTACGGTGTCGGCATGGCGGTGAAGCATTTCTAAGAAGGATGCTGCAAATAATCCGTCTCGAAGGGTATAGTAACCCTCGTAGTGCTGGCGGAGATTAAAGATAATGCCCCATTCATCGAAAGCAATAGGAACTTTTTTATCACCCATAACCTTTTCTATAGTTTCAGCCATCCACTGGACACGCCGCTCGTTCTCAAATGTCCCTGCAATGATATTGTAGAAATCTCGCACATTATTTGATAGAGTTGACAAAAGACGACCTGGAATATACACGTGGAGACTTAAGTAATCGATTTCGTCCCCTGCAATCTCAAGGATCTTGCGATTCCATTCGACATCGTATTCATTACTTCCAACAGCAACAAACTTCAAGGTGGGATCAACGGAACGCATGGCTCGGGCAAATTGGAGGTAGTTTTCTGCATAATTTTTAGCGGAAGTACATCCCATTTCAGAGGGGAGGTTCATTTCATTCCCTATACCCCAGATTTTCACATTATATGACTTGGGATGACCGTTTTTAGCTCGTAAAGCGCCATATTCAGTGGTTTCAGCACCATTCATGTAAGTCAGCCAATTTACCGCAGATTCAACGGTATCAGATCCCATATTTATGTTGATATAGGGTTCAGCTCCGATCTCATCGATAAGGAGCATAAACTCATCCGAGCCAAAGTGATTGTCGTGCTTAGGACCGATTCTGGGACCAAACCAGTGCCAATGCTTATTTGGCTGCACTTTTCGTTTTTCTCTTGGTCCAATTCCCTCTTCCCATTCATAGACATCTGCAAAACATCCCCCTGGCCATCTTAAAAGAGTCACCTTAAGGGCACGGATTTCATCAAGCACATCTTGGCGAATGCCCCCATGGACTAAAGGAACATTCTCGTTGTATTCGTCCCAAATGCCCGGATACACACAACCACCCAGAACTTCTATGAAATTCCCGTAGATGAAGGGATCAATTTCTTCCTGGATAATTTCAGCGTCTATAGTGATCTCCGCGGGAGTAGGAGGGGGTCCGGGGTCATCTTCACCAGGTTCGGTATCTTTATAAACTTTTGCAAGCCCTAAGGGCATCACTATCAAACGAATTAATATAACTCCAAGTCCCATAAGATATCGGGTTATTTTCTGCATTATCGGCATAAGCTTCTCACAAAAAAGAATTTTAAGATAAAATGAAATCTGAACTCAAACTTAATTATTTTTCCTTCTGTAAAACTATTGAAGTGAGGGAATGGGCTGGAAAGGTATATTTGAACTCGCTGGATGCCGAATTGAATGATTTTTCAGTGATCTTAACAATTTCTTTATTATCAAATGAATTATAGGCAGAGTGAGATGGGCCATTAAGCTCGAAGACTATAGCAGTGGAGTTAGGTTTGAAATTTGTTAATGCAACTGCTGTAGGTAGGTTGTGTGCGTGATGTCGATTTATTCCAAAGATGACTAATTTATCTCTTACTTTATTTATTGTAACAGAACATCCGAGGTACGGAAGCTCACCTTCGGAAATAACCCCCCATTTGGGGGTGGTGCGAGTATCACATGTAACATCAGAGGCAACTGCATATGGTTCTGAATACTTAGAGAAAATTTGAAAGGCTAAGTAGATTGGATTATGATAAGAATCAGCTTCGTTTGTGACAATTAAGGGAATAACATTTACAATCTGAGCATAATTCGCCATTTCCACCGCATTGACATTTCGATGAAAGACTTCGAAAACGCTCGCTGCAAATATCCCATCACGAAGTGTAGCGTATGATTCAAATAGTTGTCTAAAATTCCACCAAGCGCCCCACTCATCGAGTGCGATGGGAATTTTTCTGTCCTCGCCCATCACTTCGACAATGGAGGCTTCGACCCACTTAATCCGACGTTCAAATTCGGGGGCGCCCGCAATAACCCGATAATAATCTTTCACATTGTTTGAGATGCGATCAATAAATCGTAAAGGGGTATAAATATGAAGCGAGAGATAGTCGATGTATTCACCTGCAATTCCAAGTAAGATCCGGTTCCAATTTCGATAGCTGAAGTCGGTCCCGACAGCAACAAGCTTAATCGAGGGATCAACAGTACGCATCGCTTTGGCAAATTTTATATATCCATGGGCATAATCTTTGGCGGTACTGTAACCTTCTTCGTGGAATCCATAAATTTCATTAGCAATTCCCCAAATTTTAACGTTATAGGGTTTGGGATGGCCATTTTTAGCTCTAAATGAACCAAATTCGGTGCTTTCATCGCCATTTGCGTACTCAACCCATTGACGTGCTTCCTCGGGTGTTCCACTCCCATAATTGATATTAACGTATGGCTCAGTATCCAACTCTCCAATGAAGAGCATGAACTCGTCCATTCCGAAGTGATTATCAATACGATGACCAATTTTGGGACCAAACCAGTGCCAGAATTTATTCCGACCGGGTTTCCGATCCCCACGCGGTCCAATTCCATCCTTCCAGCGATATATATCGGAAAAGCAGCCGCCTGGCCAGCGAATGACCGAAATATTTAGACCCCGTATCTTTTCGAGCACATCTTGCCGAAGCCCGCCATGGATTAAAGGGACGTTCTGATTATTTTCATCCCAAATGCCCTCGATACAATTCCCAATAAATTCGATGAATCCCCCATAGATGAACGGATTAATTTCACCGATAATATTACTTGCGTCAATGGAAATGGTTGCTGGAGAGGGAGGAGGGCCAGCAGGTTCATCAGTTTGGGAAGGAGATTTGTAAGTCTTAAACAAGCCCAGAGGTAACACCAAAAAACGATAAGCAAGCATAACTGGCGGACGCCCATATTTTGCTACCCTTCGAAATAACCACATAATTAATCACTCAATATCGAAAACGTACTATTTCTTAGATGTTAACAGCAATGCTGTAACAGAGTGCGCAGGAAAATTATAGGTAAATTCAGTTCCCACAGAATCAATCTCAATCTGCGTTATTTTTACTTCATTTTTCTTATCGAAATCGTTATAAGCGGAATGATGAGGACCATTGAGTTCAAAAACTTTAGCGATTGGTTCCGGATTAAAATTTGCGATTGAGATATTGGTCGGAATTTCATGGTGGGTATGGCGATTTATTCCAATGATTACTAGCCGATTTTTTGATTCATTGATCGTGACAGAACAGCCCAGTAATGGGATCTCAGTGAGTGCGATATTTCCATATCGCGGATTTGCACGTATATCACATTCTGTCTTGAAAGATACCACGAATTTCTCAGAGTAATTCGAGAACAATTGAAGAGCGAGGTAAATGGGATTATGATAGACATCAGTTGGGCTCGTAACAATCAAGGGGATCACATTAACGAGTTGTGCAAAATTAGCTATTCTAACTGAATTTGCATTCCGATGAAGAATTTCAAAGACAGTCGCTGCGAAAATTCCTTCTCTAAGAGTATAAAACCCTTCATACAGTTGTCGGATATTCCACCAAGGTCCCCATTCATCAAACGCGATAGGGATTCTTTTATCACCCATGACATCTTTAATTTCATCAGCCATCCATTGAAGGCGGCGTTCCATTTCAAAAGCACCTGCAACAATGTTGTAAAACGCCTTAATATTGTTCGGCATAACGACCAAAGCCTTACCGGGTATATACACATGAAGTGAGAGGTAATCAATATAATCTCCCGCAATTTCGAGTAATGTGCGATCCCATTTACTATAATCGAAGTCAGTCCCTACTGCAACAAGTTTAATTGTGGGATCAACATCACGCATAGCTTTCGCGAACTCCACATAACGATGGGCGTATTTATCGGCAGGGAGAGACCCTTTTTCCCACCCTCCGAAAATTTCATTAGCAATTCCCCAAATTTTAACGTTGTAAGGTTCGGGATGCCCATTTTTTGCTCTTAAAGCCCCATATTTCGTATCTTTATCATTATTCATGTATTGAACCCAAGCGGCTGCGTCTTCAGGCGTACTCGATCCGAAGTTGATATTAATGTAAGGGGCGGAGTTCACCTCTTTCAGAAAGAGCATAAACTCGTCAGACCCAAATGTATTATCGTGTTTTGGACCAATTTTAGGGCCATAGATCTTCCAATGAGTATTGGACATTTCCTTCCGCTGATTAAGAGGACCGATACCATCTTCCCAAAAATAAGTATCGGAATAGCATCCACCTGGCCAGCGTATAATAGGCGTTTTTAGTGCGCGTACCTCATCTAGTACGTCCTTCCGGAGCCCATCATGAACTAACGGGACACTTTTATTTTCGGGATCCCAGATGCCCCCATAAATACACTTTCCAAGCACTTCAATGAACGAGCCATAAATGTATGGGTCAATTTCGCTCGTGATAATTTCGGCATCAATCGTAATTTGGGCAGGAGATGGCGCAGGACCTGCAGGTTCATCAACGAGTTTCTTCTTATTGACTTTAAAAAGCCCAAAAGGTTCAACAAATAGCCGAAACAAAAGGACTCCAGATTGAATAAATTTTATGAAGAATTTTTGCCAATTCACCAAAAAAGTCACCAAAAAAAAGATAGGAAGATGGTTCTTATTCTATGAAGGCGGTCCTAGCAGGTCGGTCAGGATCTTTTCCACATCGCTAATTTTCGGGACGTCGTTGAGAGCGCCTTCCTGGTGCTCCCCTTCGGTAAAGAAGCTGATATCACCCGTATTAAAGATGCGGTCTACTAATGTTCTAGTCACTTCAAAATTCTCGATTTTTAGTATCATAATGCTCCGTTCGTGAATGTTCAGGATGCCTGTTTTAATAACAACGCGCTCATCAGAGATTCTGTAATGTATGCGTTTCCAACGATATAATTGCATGAATAAAGGAATTAACAGAATTATATATGCAATTCCGGAAACGATCACAAGGATCCATAACCATATCGCAGCGATCAGTACAACGGTGAAGAAAATATAAGCGAGAACCAGCCAATAGAAATATTTCCAGTAGAAGGGATGAGATTCCCATAAAATCTTCTCTTTACTCTCCATTCTGTGCCACCACTTTATTTATCAAAATAGTTGGTATTGATAATAAATAGATTTTTTTAAGATATAATTGTATTATTCATAAAATTGTCAAATATTAAGTTCAGACTTTAATTCGATTGTTGAGCCGGTGCGTTTAGCTAGAGGGTTCGCACTACTTCGAGGAGAGACTTTACATCTACGTACATTTTTCGAAGGAAGCGATAGGGCTCGACTGTAGAAATATTTATTAAATTCATATCTGTATTTTATAAAGCATTCTTATTCTATAATAAAACCTTAACAGATCTCTTAAACTCTATTGAAGTCACGAGATCTACTAGTAGAGGGACCTAATAAAACAAGCAAAAAGCAACATTCTGTGTTGCATGACTCGAATTTCAAAACGCACGGGTAGATGGAAAATTAATATAAAATCCCAGACTTTATAAATAATTAAAAGGTTAAGAAGTTACTATGATTTTATAAAAGGTGGGTTTAAATGACAGGGGAAGATGAGAAGCAATTCGTGCTCTGGGATTCAATTTTACATTATTTCGAAATGGTAATGAAATTCATGAAAGCTTCGCAGTCCTCAAAAAAGAAAAGTCGGAGCTCTGGATACGCAGATATGTTCTTTAACTACTTTAAAAATCTTCGGATTGCCAAGAAAGAAAACACGCCAGTTATCATGACGAATTTTTGCTTCCCCCCAGAATTAATCCAGGCAATGCAGTGCTATAACATGAACGAAGAGATAGGAAGCATTGCTCTGTCCATTGCGAATGCTGGGCTGAAGTATATTGATATAGCTGAGGAAGGTGGAATCGATAAATTTCAGTGCAACGCCCAGAAGGTATGGATCGGGGCTACTATGTTAGGGGAAGCGCCCAAACCCGATTATATTATATACTCAAGTCAGCCCTGCGATTCTACATTGATTCAATACCAAGTGTTACAAGAAATTTATAATGAGGCCCCGGTCTTTACTGTAGACATCCCGTATTACCATCATGAACCTGCAAATGAATATTATGATCCTGACACAGTTCCATACGTCGCACAACAATTGAAAAATCTTGTCTCTTGGTTAGAGGCCAAAACAAATCGCAAAATGGACCATGACCATTTCAAGACCACCATTCAGAACTCCAATCAAACGCGGGAGATGAATTTAGATACTTTAGAGTTGATGAGAGCAAAACCTGCACCACTACCCTCCTTGGCAGCATTCAACAACTATGCAATTCAGCTAATTGCTGGAGGGTTACCAGAGGCTGTAAATTATGCCACAATTCAGCGGGATATAGCTAAAGAACGGGTTAAGAAGAAGCGAGGGGCGATGGAGCTTCGGGGGATGGAAGAGAAAATTCGCGTCATGTGGGTTTATCTCCCAATCTTTTTCGAACCATTTTTATTTGGCTGGATGGAGCGAAAGTTCGGAGCGATTACCGTGATGGACCTTACGGGTTATGCGGTTTCGCAACCAATCAATATGAAGAATGAGGATACGATTTATGAGGGGCTTGCGACCCAAATGTTGGACATACCAATGGGGCGGCAAAGTCGGGGACCCGCAGAATACTATTTAGATGATATGCTTCGAATTGGGAAAGATTACGATGCAGATTGTGCCATCTATGGAGGACATATTGGCTGCAAGCATTCACACGCAATCGCAATTTTGATGAAGGAAATGATCGAATCGGAATTAGGCATTCCCTGCCTTGTTTTTGAAGTAGATTGCGTTGATTCGCGCCCCGTCACCTCACGCGCTATTAAGCGAAAACTCAAAGTCTTTCTCCAATCACTCGAATAGGAAAAAAACTAAATTGTTGAATTTAGTTTTATTGGATAAAAAAGATGGATGAATTTGACACAGGAAGATTATTACAAGGGATGTTTTGTTGTAAGTCCACTTTCCTTAGTTTTATACATTGTTTTGCATGTGAATCTTGCTAAAGGTGAAATAGGGGCAGTAATTGCATTAGGAGTACTTGCGTTCACTACACTTTTCATAGGGATAGGTCTATGTATTGCTCAATTGAATGAATTACAAAATTATGTGAACAATACAGTTGAATTGAGGACAGTAGTAATGCTAATCATTCTTGCAATCCAATTTATTCTCTATATCGTCTTTTTAGTGGTGTGAAAGAGAACTGCAAAAAGTATAAAAAAACTAACTCGCATCGTAAAATCGTATTTATTTGTCGGTTTATTTCGATAAACTGTCACAGAATGAAAGTTTATGGAAAGTGAAATAAAATGGGAAAACTAGATGGTAAAGTCGCCTTGATAGCTTACGCTGGTGGCGGATTAGGAAAAGCTTCAGCGGAGCTCTTTGAAAAAGAAGGCGCGAAAGTGTTTGTACAAGACGATGATGCAGCTAAACTGGAAGGTGTTCCGGGTGAACATATAATAGCTGATTTACGGAAAAAAGAAGACGCAGACAAGATGATCCAGACAGTGCTCGAGAAGGGCGGTGGCAAGATCAATATCCTCGTGAATAACGAAGATTTTGTTCCTGCAAAGAAAAAAATACTGGATCTAACTACAGAACAATTCATCGATACTATTGACAGAAATTTAAGGACAATCTGGCACACTCTAGCAGCAATATATCCAACAGTTAAGGCACAAGCCAAAATCCACATTGTTAATATTGGGAGTGCTGTTGGCGCTGGTGGAGCCTCGAAATTAATAGATTATGCATCAGTCAAATCAGGGCTGTATGGTCTCACAAAAACAGTGGCCAAGGAATGGCAGAGGTTTGGAGGAGTACGATGTAATATGGTGAATATTGGGACAGTCAAATATCCAGAGGGATATGCCAAGCAAGGCGCTCAGAAGGCAGGATTAAAGGAGATCAAAAATACTCCCATGAATGCATTGGTTAATGATACGCAAAAACTAGCAGATGTTGCAAATGTCATACTGTTTCTAGCGTCTGACGATTCTGAGGCTATTAATGCAGCAACAATCGATGGATTTGGAGGAATGTACGTAATTAGTGGAGAGTGAAATGAAATGGGTGATATGTTAAAGGGTGAAAATGCGATCATTACAGGAGCAGCGCAGGGAATTGGGAAAGCTATTGCAATGAAGTTCGCCGCGGAAGGTGCAAATGTTCTTATTGTAGATTTGGACGAGGAAAAATCCATTGCAACAAAGAAAGAAATCAATGACAAATATCCAAATGTGAAGGTTGCTTATGTTGCGACGCGAGAGAAAGGTGACATTTCCAAGTATGAAAATTGTGCCAACATGGCTGAAGTTGCCAAGAAGGAGTTAGGTGGTATATCAATCCTAGTCAATAACGCGGGCCTGACGTTAGATAAACCAATTCATACACTCCCTGAAAACTGGTGGGACATTGTTCTTAATGTGGTACTCGTTGGTTCATTTAACATGATCAAAGCGGTCGCCCCAGCAATGCAAGAGGCAAATTATGGAAAAATCTGGAATGTTTCCTCTGTTGCTGGAATTGGTGGTAATGCGGCACAAATAAATTACTCATCAGCTAAATCTGGTTTAGTTGGGCTAACAAAAGCATGCGCTCGGGCGCTTGCAGCAAATAATATAGCGGTGAATGTTGTTGGATTTGGCGCTGTCATGACGCGATTAACATTGCCACATGACGAAGTTGAAATCATGGGACAAAAGATGGCACAGATGAAGGCCATGGCAGGACAAGAACAAAAGACAATCATGAACATGCAGAAGGGGATGACCCCCATGTGTAAAACTCGTGATCTTCCTCTTATGCCTGAGGATGTTGCCAATTGGTTCGCGCCCCTATGTAGTAGAGGTGCGCATTACTGGACTGGTCAATGGATGATCTTTTCAGGCGGTATGGTAATTTAAAATTTCTTTTTTTCTTTTTTTTTGGTCAATTTTGAAAAATAAAGCAAATTCATAACTCTCATTTTAGGAAATCAGAATTATTCTATCCAAGAAATCGTTCTGGACAACAAATTCCCAAAGCGGTCTCACTGCACCAATAGTGAAGATGACATGCGCATCGCTCCCGATGGAAATTTTGACTTTGGAAGTAGAGTGTAAAATTGCAGCAGTTTTTTGAAGAATATGTTTTTGATCCTTAGGATTGGCAATTAGTTTATCTACATTTAACTCTAAAAACATGTTATATTTATCGATCTGATCTATCTTTTGCTCAATATGATGCAAGGTGGGATGGGCTAATCCGATGGGCACAGAAAGTTCCTTTTTTAATTGGATCCCCTTTTCGATTGGATCGTATGCAGGTTGCATGGGGGTTCGGGCGGGAAACGTTTCGATTAAAATGAAATCAAGTTCGGAAAATTCGGGAGGAGGGGACGTATCAAGTGAGAAGCCCGATATTTCTATGCCCAAAAAAATCTTCAAAGATTCATTTGGGGGGAGACTCCGGATTTCATCAATATAATGACGTAGTGGACGTGGTTCAGAAACATCACGAATGTACATAAACTTTCCTGTAATATCGCAATGATCTGTTATCGCAATTGCTGACAATTTCCGTCGAAGGGCAACCTCCAATATTTCTTTTGGCGTTTGATCTCCATCAGAGAAATAGGAATGGATGTGAAAGTCAATCATAGTGTTCAATTACTCTTGTTATTACTTCTGCGAATAACAGAACTCTAAAACCTTTAATAAAATATCTATTCTTTTTCCAAAGTGAGTTACCTTCTGAGTTTCTGTTTTTTAGATAATTATATGTATCCTTAGATCAAATGAATTAAAGGGAAAACAAAAGTCAGAAAAATTCACTGATTAATCCCTTAATGAATTTAAATAAGAGAGATGAAAGAAATGGGAATTCTAGATGGGAAAGTAGCTATAATAACAGGAGCTGGGCGCGGGATTGGACGAGAGGAAGCACTTCTTTTAGCAAAGGAAGGGGCGGCAGTTGTTGTCAATGATTTAGGGGCTAGTTATGATGGTACTGGGAAACCAACTAAGGTCGCTGATGAAATTGTTGAGGAAATTACGAAAGCAGGGGGCAAGGCGGTAGCCAATTATGATTCGGTTACGGATTTTAACAACGCTAAGAAAATGATAGATCAGGCCATGGAGACATTTGGTCATCTCAATATTCTTGTGAATAACGCAGGAATCCTGAGAGACCGAATGGTCTTTAACATGAAAGAAGAAGAATTCGATGCGGTTCTCAATGTTCATGTGAAAGGAACGTGGAATATGACCCGTCACGCTTGTGCCTATTGGAGACAACAGAGAAAATCGGGAAAGGATCATAAAGAACTACCAGCAGCGATCATAAATACAACAAGTGATGCGGGACTATTAGGAAACGCGGGACAAACCAATTATGGTACCGCAAAAGCTGCCATTGCGGGTCTAACCATCATCACTGCCCTAGATATGAAGAAATATAAAGTGCGAGCTAATGCAATTGCACCCCAAGCACGAACACGTCTAACAACTGATGCAACTCCGGCTTCAAAAGCTATCATGGAATCCACCATTGGGAAACCCTTTGATGCCCTGGATCCCGTAAACATTGCCCCGTTTGTCGTTTTTCTAGCCAGTGATGCAGGACGAAGAATTAATGGGCACGTATTTCGGATTGTTGGGAATGCAATCGTCTTCCTAAAAGGTTGGAGCACTGACAACGTGCTTAAAAAGGAAAACGAAGGTTGGACTGTCACAGAACTCATCGAAAAAGCAGATGAAATAAGAAAAAAGCTTCCAAAAAAAGAAACAATCCAAGATGCTCTTGGAATGCTGGACCTTAAATTATAATATTCTTTTTTTTTTAATCAAATTCTTCAAAATAGAGGAATAATGTCACTATTTATTAACTAAAAATATAAATTGTATTTTACATATCCCATGTTATTCTCCACAATGAGAAGTAGGCGGTCATTATTATGAAACTTTTAATCAAGAACGGTTTGGTAATAGATGGAACTGGATCCCCCGGATATAGAGCGGATGTTTTAATAAATGGGGATAAAATCGAAAAAATAGGTGAAGCCCTCACCGTTGAAGATGCAGAAATTATTGATGCCTCAGACAAAGTTGTGACGCCCGGCTTTATCGATATTCATAATCACGGCGATTTAAATATGTATGATGTTAATAGGGCAGAATCGTTTGTGATGCAAGGGATGACGACTTTACTTGTTGGCTTATGTGGGCTGGGGGTCGCTCCTTCTACAGATGCAGTTAAAGAGTATTACGGCGATTTTGGGAAAAAAGCCCTCTCTATAGAACCGAGATTATACCCAAAACTAAAGGATTATCTTACAGATCTCGAAAAAAAAGGATTTTCAATCAACCTCGCCTTTCTTGTGCCACAAGGAAATGTCAGAGCCAGTGTTATGGGGTTGGACATGCGCCCTGCAACGGATAAGGAACTAGAAGAAATGAAGAAGCTGATTAGAGATGATATGGACGCAGGTGCGTTCGGCTTATCAACAGGATTAGTTTATCCCCCCGGATCAGCCACTCCAACCGATGAATTAATCGAGCTCTCGAAAGTAGTCGCGGAATATGATGGGATTTACAACTCCCATATGCGCAACGAGGGAGCAGGAGTTCTTGACATTGGCATGGCTGAAGTAATACGCATTGCCCGAGAAGCGAAAATACGATCACATATCTCTCATTGGAGTGTTATTAGCAGGTATAACATCGAAAAATTGACGGCAGATGCGATTCAGTTACTTAAGGACGCTAGAGATAAGGAAGGACTTAAAATTACTGCGGATGTCGTTCCATATGATGATGGCGTTACCTCTCTTCCGTTCGTCATATTAGAAACCTGGGTTTTTGAGGATTTTATTGAGAATTTAACCAAACCCGAAACCAGGAAGCAAATCAGAAAAGAGATTTTCGATCGTATCTTTGCAATGTTTTTAGCTGGGGCACCCTGGTACCTGAAAATAATTCCTAAATTTATCATAAAACGACTCATGATCCCAGTCTTGGCTAAGCAAGTATACCTCATCCACCATACCAGTGCTGAATTTAATGGAAAAACACTCCATGAGGCATTAACAACACGCTACCCTGATAGTAATATGCTCGATGCATTACTGGACTTCATGCGGGATGAGGAAGGTGGCATTGTGATAAGAATCCAGTTTAAGGATGAGGAGAAGAGCGTGGTCCCACTACTCCAACAACCCTTTGTATGCGCCAGCTCCGATGCGGTGCTAATTCCAAAGGCTAATAACCACCCTCGTACGTTCGGTGCTTTTGCTCACGTTCTAGAACGAATTGTAAGAGAGAAACAGTGGATGAGTTTGGAGGAAGGTGTTAAAAAGCTCACATCTTTTCCTGCTTCTGTTCTCGGTCTCAAAGATCGGGGTGTTCTTAAAGAAGGGAAAACCGCCGATGTTGTTGTGTTTGACTATAATAAACTCCACGAAACGGCGACCCTAGCCAATGGCAACCAACACCCCGAGGGTATAGATTACGTGATCATCAACGGACAAATTACAGTTGAGAAAGGAGAACATCTAGGCGTCTTGAAAGGAAAAGTTTTGAAACATAAATCAAATTAAGTATTTACACCTTCTTTTATAATCCAATAATTTCCTTTTTCACCTTATTTTGATTGGTACAATCTTAAACATATTGTAAATTAAAAAAAGGAGGAATTAATTATAGATTAGAATAGGTTGGAATTTACTCTTCTTTTACTTTTATTTCCTTGGCTTCTTCAGTAGTTTTAATTTCTATTTTTTTAGGGGGTTCTGGCTCTTTCTTTGGAATGGAAAGTTTGAGAAGTCCTTTGTCCAAACTTGCATTAATATCGTCATGAGAGATGCCCTTCGGAATTTTCAGTGCCCTACAGAAAGATCGCTGTCGCCGCTCTTTAAGCATAAATCCTTCCCTAGTCTCCTCTTTTACTTCTTTATGTTCGGAAGAGATGGTTAAGGTATCGCCTTTGATTTCGATGTCAACATCGTCGCCACTATAACCCGGAACTTCAGCTGTTATTACATAATTTTTGTCATCTTCTTGAATATCCAGTCTTGGGAATTGAAGTCGTGGGATTCGTATCAATCCTAGGTCCATTGGCTTCCAAAAATCTTCAAAAAAATCATCCAGTAACTCAAAAGGCCAGAAATCGCGCCGTCTTATTATACTCATTGAATTACCACTTCACCAATTTGCGATAGTAATTATTTTTCGTTTAATAACACCTAGAAAAAATCGTATTTAAAGGTCACGGTTTGTGACTAATAAGAGGTGATATAAAGAAAGAAATTTGTTTATAATCAATTTTATTAATAGACTTATCCTGAGATTGGAGTGAAAAGAAAATGTCAGATATTACTAAACGATTACAAGGGAAAAATGTGTTGATCACGGGTGCAGGAAGTGGGATAGGAAAAGCAATAGCGGTTTTATTCGCTAAAGAAGGTGCCAACATTGCAGTAAACGATCTAAATGCAGGTAATGCTGAGCAAACTGCAAAGTTAGTTGAGGATTTGGGACAAAAAAGTCTCGTGGTGGTGGCTGATGTTTCAGAAAGTAGCCCAGTCAAGGAGATGGTAAAGGCTTGTTGGGCAAATTTTGATCAAATTGACATTCTTGTAAACAACGCGGGTATTGGAGGAGCTTTTACAAGTATCACACATCTAAAGGATACACGATGGGATCAAATAATTAAGGTTAACTTGCGGAGCGTTTTCTTAGTATCAAAATATGTTGCGCGCAAAATGGTTAAAAATAAAGCTCCGAGAGATCAACTCCGAGGCAAAATCATCAATATGTCTTCAATGCGTGGCAAATCGGGACGGTCGGGATTCGGTGCGTATGGTGCTGCAAAGGCGGGAATAATTATTTTAACTCAAACTTTAGCATATGAATTAGGACCTAAGAGAATTACGGTTAACGCAATCTGTCCTGGACTCATTCATACACCTATTTACGGGGCCATCGATATAGAGAACCTTGCAGGTAGCAGTCTCCCAACCTGCCTTCAGAATTTCAAACCTGTAGGGTTACCAGAGGATGTGGCAAAGGTAGCCCTGTTCCTCGCGTCAAGCGACAGCGATTTCACGACGGGGCAGAGTATCCCTGTGTCTGGTGGGCAGGCGTTTGTCTGAAAATAATGTATGAGGGTATTAAGATGAAACGGTATCAGAAGAATCGATTATTCCGGTTAATATCTCGAAATTTAATCCTTATCATATCAGGGGTGGGATTACTTGTAACCATTCTAGTTCTTGTCCTTGGTCTCTTATTCGCCAAGTTCTCCACGTTGTTCTTTCTAGTACCGATGTGTGTGGGGATATTGATTCTTGTTTCCTTGGAGCTTATTTTAAAAAATCCGTGGATTATGCCCCAAATTAATTTTTGGCTGAATAAGAAGAAGCTAGAGCAAGAAGCTGAGGTTTTTAAACAAAGGGATAATAGAATTGGGTTGGCTCTCAGTTTGATAGTACTGGGGGGTTTGTACGGTGATGTGAGGAAGCATGAGATTGAACTAGATTATTACTTACACGCGTTAAGCATTTTAAAAGAACTGGATAAGGAGGAAGCTAGTGCGGTCGTGTGTCAACCAATCGCCTCCATCTACGCAAAATACAATGAATTTGATCAGGCAGAGCATTACTTTGAGTTAGGTTTAGAATTGAGCAAAAGAGTGGGGGATCTGAGTATGGTTCATAGTTATAACCTTCTTCTCGGGGAGTTCTATGAGAAGAGAGGGATGGATGAGAGAGCAGCGTCATATTATGCAGAAGCAGACCAAATTAAAAAGTTAGAAAAAGAAACAAATGAAAAGCTCATTCGAGAATAGAAGGTAAATCAACTTTACAGCTGGGGCAGCGTCGTGCCCCCCTGAAAGCAAGTGCGCCACATGCTTTGCAAGTCCAATTATTTAACTCCCACTCAATCCATTCCTCATCAGACCGTTTCTTGCGGGCGGGAATCGATTTTTTCATGAATTTGTTTGCAAGTGGGAAAGGATAATTTTCAACATGATCACATGGCCAATCACCACACTGGTGACAACCAGATAAGCCCTTCTCTTGAACGCAGGCTCGGATGTTACATTGTTCACAGTAAAAATATTTATTTTCGGAAAGACAACCATCACATTCAATCTGTTCTGGCTTACACCAATAAGCTTTTGCCAGTTTTTGTTTTAGTTTTTCGTTATTCTGTTTATCTGCACAAAAAATACTGCAAACTCCGCAGTACAAACCACAGGGTGCTAATAACTTGGGATCAACACTCATTTCTAACTCACCTTAATGGATTCGCTCCTGTTCATATTCTTGGTTTTTGGAACTCTTAGCAGAAAGAGATTCAACTTTCGTCTCAATTTTTCATACGGATCAGAATTAGCCACAATAACAACTCCAATTGTGAAATGATTTAAGGTAAGAGTATTATTTTAATATTTTCAGATTTGGTTGCCGCGTCAATGGCTTCGTTAATTTGAGTGAGCGGGAATGTAGCAGAGATAAGAGGTTTTACCTGGACTTTTCCGTTTTGCAACAATTGGATTGCAGGGGGAAATGGGCCACAGCGGCTACCTTGTAATCGCAGTTCACGGACGACGATTTGGGTAAGGTCGGTCATTGATCGGATGCCACTCGTAGATTTCAGGTTGATTATCCCACGATTACGTACGAGAGAAAGGGCTAGGTCTATTGAATCAGTAGTTCCGGTCGCTTCAATGACGATATCCGCCCCGATATTTTTAGTTTCTTCCATTACCTTTTTGATTGGATCCTTTTCGAGAGGAATAATGATGTCCGCCCCAAGCTCCTTAGCTAAATTTAAGTGGGATTTGCTTACAACAATGGCTTTCCGACCTTTGAGTTTAACGATCTGAAGCAATAATAACCCAAGTTTCCCTGCTCCAATAATGACTATAGTTTTATCGTTTTCATGTAATGGTTCCATTTCAAATGTTTGAAGTGCAGCAGCCAAAGGCTCTATAAAAGTTGCATCCTCAAAGGGAATATCAAATATATTGTGAAGATTACTTTCTGGGACTTTAATATACTTTGCAAACGCCCCATCTTCGTAAATTCCTATTGCTTTTACTGACAGGCATTGGGTTGGTTGGCCTGATTTACAAAAATAACAGTTCCCACACGTAAGATTTATTTCAGAGGTGGCTCTATCCCCAACTTGGACGGTTGTAACTTTTTTACCAATTTCAGAAACGACACCTGCAAACTCGTGTCCTAAAATTCGTGGAACTGGAATTTGATAAGTCCCCTTTAAAATACTTAAATCAGTTCCGCAAATCCCAACCGCTTTGACTTTGATGAGAACTTCAGTATCCCTCAACTTGGGAACATTAACGTCCTCCTTCAGAATAATGCCTTTCCCATCAAAAACTGCAGCGAACATTAACAATAATTGGAATTGATCACATTAATATTTATGCATGTGATTGTAGCATTAAAAGTTTCAAGAAGAAAATAGGCAAGGTGGATAATAATGGTAACCACACGGGAACAAATTGATGCAATTTTCCACGCCCGAAGTATTGCGACATTTGGAGTCAGTAGTAAAGGGGGAAAGCAAGGGAATTTGTTATTACAAGCATTTTTGGACATGGAATTTGATGGTGATTTAGTTCCAATTCATCCGAATGCACCCGAAATAATGGGGCTAAAAGCTTATCCAAGTCTAAAAGCGTATGGGAAACAAGTAGATTATGCGATTATTTCTTTACATCCATCTAAAGTGTTTGATGCCGTAAAGGATTGCGTAGAATACGGAAGATCGAAGGGTATCAGTATATTCAGCTCAGGCTTTAGCGAACAAGGGGAAGACGGACGACAGATTGAAGAGCAAATTGCGGAATATGCAAAAGCCAAGGGTACTCGGATCCTCGGACCGAATTGCATGGGTATTTTTGCACCCTCAACCAAATTATCCTTTTTTCCTGCTTTACCTTCTGAAAAAGGTATTGTGGGGTTCATCTCACAGTCAGGGAGTTTAGCGGTACATTTAAACTTCATGGCTGCCGTAAAAGGTATTCATTTCTCGAAAATGATCTCCTGTGGGAATGGTGCAGACCTTGACGTCCCTGATTTTTTAGAATATCTCGCCTGGGATCCAGAAACAAAAATAATTAGTTGTTATATCGAAGGCATTAAGGATGCCAACCGATTCCTTCAGATTGCGAGGAAAGTATCCAAACAGAAACCGATCATTGTTTGGAAGGTTGGTGATACCCCTGGGGGAAAAAGGGCAGCCCAATCCCATACGGGCTCAATCAGTGGAGATTCTAACCTGTGGGAGAAAGCATTTAATCAAGCGGGTATTCTTCGCGTGAATAACCTAAATGAAATGATTGGGCATCTTGGTGCTTTCATACATCCATATCTCCCAAAGGGAAACCGTGTAGTTATTATCTCAGGACCAGGCGGACCAGCAGTTTCATCGGCGGATGCTTGTGAAAAAGCAGGACTGCAACTGATATCGCTCTCGCCTAAAACTAGACAAAGTGTAGCGGATCTTATACCGGAGTTTGGAACCTCTGTTAAAAATCCGGTCGATCTCAGTCTAGCCGTGGCGTTCGATCCCACACTTGTTCCGAGGGTATCAGAAATCGTTGGTAAAGATGAAAATGTTGATAGCCTATTGATGTATATCTCAACCTTACAGAAGCCCCTTCTCAAAAAGCTGGTGAAGGTCCAAGAGAAAATCAGAAAGCCCATTGCATTGGTTGTCTGTATTGACCCTGTAGCCTCGTTTGATGGAGTTCCAAGTATTCGGAACTTATTTAATCCAATTCGCCCTCGAAAAATTCCGAAAATCTTATTAAACCTCAATGAACATGGGATTTCAGTGCATCTAACAGAGCAAGATGCGGCGAAAGCGCTCGTAGCGCTCTGGAAATACCAAAAACATCTGTACCAAAACCCAAATTAATAAGATCGAACTTTGACCATAGTGTGGTATTTTAATCAATTTTTCATCCAAAATTGTCAAAAATAGGGTTGTAGTATTCCCGTGGAGTTTAAATTACACCCTCAATAACACTGGTTGGTTTGTAGAAAATGTATCCGAATCAGAAATTTGAAGCAATGTGGAAATTGGCAGATTATACAGATGTTTTGATGAATGAAGAGTTTATTTTCCAAATAAATAAAGCATATAATGAAGATGAACGCTTTATTTTAGCGCTATTTTCAAATATCCGCAAATTTATGAAAGCTAAAGTGAAAAGCCGTAATTTTTTAAGATAAGCTTCAAATGAGTCAATCCAAAAATTTACAACTCTAAGCCGAGTCCTTACAGTAGAGATTAAATTACCCCCTTAATAACACAGAGGTAGGTTGTTGAACTGTACCTACCCGAAGGCAGGTGGCTTCCTCGTTCCTTGACCACTGCCCGCCGAAGCAAGTCTTACACGATCTCCAGAGGCGTCACTTCCCGTAATCCCTACGGTAGATTTTTTATTTTTAATTATTATAATTCCTTGTTCTTGAAGGATTCGCAACCCTTCTTCCTTAATATTTTTTGAGGCGTTCACATCTCGGTCATGCGTTGCCCCACATGGACACGTCCAAGTACGCTCGCCCAGTTGTAGGTCATTGTTTATCTGACCGCAGACTGAACAACGTTTACTGGATGGGAAGAACCGATCCACTTGAACTAGATGTTTGCCTTGCCATTCCATTTTATATTGTAAGTAGGTGGTGAATTGATACCAAGAGAAGTCCAACGTCACGGATTTGGCTAATCCCTTATTGTATTGCTTCATCCCCTCTATATTTAAATCTTCCAAAATGACGGCATCGAACTGGTTACTCAAGGAATGGGTGAGTTTATGTGTCCAATCCATTTTTTGATTCTGGATATTCTCATAAAGCTTTGCTAACCTAAACTGCGCCTTCTGCCGATTCTGTGATCCCTTTTGCTTTCGAGATAGTAATCTATGTAACCGTGTCAATTTGCGCTCTTGGGTGCGATAAAAGCGAGGATTGGTCAATAGTGCTGATTCACTGACGAGGAAGTTCGGGGCGGACATATTAAACGCTTCAACTTTATGAAGGGGGATAGTCGAAAGAGGTTCTATGTCAAGTTCTACCTCCGTTGGAATTTGATCCCGAATTCCCTTATTAAAGTCCACTTTTGAGCGTTTGATTCCCGCATAACACCACTCGCGGAATTCCCCTTCTTCTTGCTTATCGCGTGCTTTAAAAGCTTCCGTTTCGCATATAGCAGTATCTACAGCCTCTTGCGGGGTTATCGCTTTGATAAAAATCAAATAATTATTCATAATTCCACGTATTATACCATTTCTGAAGAGTTTCCATCAATCTCATACTCTTGAGCTCAAGTGTAGTAGGCGGATCAGAGACCCAAAAACTAACATTACCGATGAAGATAATTGAGACTTTTGGAGAATCGTATTTGATTTCACAGACTTTGAAAGTTCGTATCCCCCCTCGCGCGGGAAAAGGTTGAATCGAATGAATCTCCGATAGTGGAATGACGAACTTCTCTTTTTTCCCGAGAAAGATTAATTGTTTCTCCGTTAAAATAATCTTTCCTTTCTCTCTCCATGGCCACTTTCTAAATCGCTTCCTGACATAGGCGGGATCGGAGTACCCAACATTCTCAAATACCATTACTATTTCTCCGTTTGGAAAAATACCGTGGATTTTCAATTGATTAGTGATTTCCGTTCTTTGAGTCTCTGTGGGCTCAAAAAATTCATGTAAGATTTTTTGAAGCTTAACTTGTGAGATAATTTTCCGTTTTTTTGAATTGAAGAAATAAGAAAGAACGCATAGAAAAATGCCTTCGCTCAAATAAAACCAATTTATTACAGCAGAGAACGGTTGAGTAAAATTAATCACATCAAATTCGAGAATGAAAAGAGGTAGGAGGTAGAGAAAAACGAAGGTAACATTGATAAGTAAGATAAAGGTTAAAATGAGTTTAAATTCGGCATAAATCTTTTCAATGGCATCATCCTGAGTACTGGGAGGGATCTCATGTAATTGTTGACGAGTTAAGAAGAAGTCGAGGCAAACAAGAACACATGAAACCGAGATGAGTAAAAAAAATGTAGAACCGACCCCCATAATATCTCCTGCCCATAACATGATCAATGATACAAAGAGAAAATACACCCCCAAGCTCACGATCGCCCGGAACATTCCTGCTAGAAAACGTTCTAGTAATTTACGAGATGCTGACTCAGACACTTCAATCCTTTCCTCAACCATCTTTAGATACTCATTTACTTATATTTCATCTCTATTAGCATTAAGCCAATTACTTCTCCCAGAATGAACAAAAATACCCATTCAAAGCCTGTGATTTGGATGGGATAAAGCTTGTTTGAGATGAATAAGAAACCACTATCCCAGATAATATCTCCGGCAACGTAAATATTGTTAAAGGCATCAACTGCGATTCTATTCCCCCAATAGAAGTCATACAAGTCATCATTATAGATAAGTCTGTGCCCTACTGCATCTCCGGAAGGATCGCATTTCACAATAAATGCGGGATATCGCGTCTTAAAGATATCATCAATCCTTGTGTGCCCCGTTACATAACAATAATTACTAGTATCTACTGCTACATCCGTCACTAAAGGCCGCCCTAGGAAATCTAAGGTTTGACGCCAGACTAGATTTCCCTCCGAATCATACTTTAGTAGTCCAGGGTCTCCAACTAAATAACAATTATTCAACCCATCGACCGCTAAACCAAAGCAACGATCACCTGAATCATAATCATAAGTTTTATTCCAAACTTGGATTCCAGTTGATGTGAATTTTGTGAGGTATAAATCATAATTTTCAACAGCGAAGCTCGCGGTGGTTCCTGCGAGATAAACATTATTCCCGCTATCAATGGCAACGCCTGTTCCATCTTCGAGTTCCAAACCGCCATATGTTCGATTCCAGAGTTGAGATCCATTAGTGTCAAACTTTAGTAGTATTCCCTCACCTGAATATGAATTATATTTGTCGATTAAACCTGCAATATAACAATAACCCAAAGACTCGACCGCTAGATCCAAGCCCCCATCAGTATTCACCCCACCCCAAGTTTTGTTCCATAAGAGGGTTCCATTTAGATCAAACTTCGCAAGAAATCCATCCGTCGCACTCACATTGAAACTCTCGGTTGTCCCAGTCAAATATAAAGTATTTTGATCGGTATCAACTGCTAGTGCATAACCCGAATCATCTCCTACTCCACCCCACGTCTGGTTCCAAATCATATTACCAGTTAAATTGTATTTCACAATAAATGCATCGTTATCAATTTCCCCGACCAAATAGCAATTATTATACTGATCTACAGCAACACCATTCCCACTATTTCCCCATAACCGTAACCATTCCATTTCTGTTGAGGTTTCGAACTTGTTTTCACCGTATTCGTTAATCTTCTCAGAATTTTTATCCCCAATTTCGGTATTACTTATAGAAATAAAGAGCAAACAAATAAAAATAGTGATTATTGTAAATCTTAGAGTCCGTCTCACCCTGACCCGCATAGTTTTACCCCTAATAACCAAGTGAAATAATTTTAAATTTTAATTATTTCTTTTGGAAACCCATGTAGACAAAGAGTCATTTACTAATTTTAAAATTTCTTAACTAATTTTATTTCCTTTTAATAGAAGTTTTTGTTTTATCAAGTGAGTAACTAGAAAGTAGAAAAGTTTCGATATTTCTTGAATAAAATGGGGCTCCCGCCCCTTTACCTTTTTGTTTTTCTTCTCTACATACACCAACCGACTCACTTACCTTGGTTAAGTAAGTTTTCCTATTTATAGCTATGTGATCCCACAGAAATCCGAGGTTGGTAAAAAAATGTATCCGAACCAAAATTTTGAAGCAATGTGGAAATTGGCAGATTATACCGATGTTTTAATGAATGAAGAGTTCATTTTCCAGATAAATAGAGCCTACGATGAGGATGAACGCTTTATTTTAGCGCTATTCTCAAATATCCGCAAATTTATGAAAGCTAAAGCGAAAAACCGTAATTTTTTAAGATAAGCTTCAATCTAGTCAATGTAATAAAACTAAACCCAGCTGGAAAATTCACTTGGGATGCTTTTTTCTTCAAGCCAGGTTTTAAACTCGCTATCATTTGTAAACATTTTCTTTTCAAAACATTCTTTGATTAAATGGAGGAGGACGGTGTTGAGGTGTTCGGCTTTCACGGTTAACCAGTATTCGTAGTCACTATCGCCCCAATATTCTTTGACGAACTCACCAATGTCAAACCCTTCCAAGACTAAATTTCCCTCGTCATTGATGAAAGCATCTAAAACAAAATGAGCCTTCTTACCAGAGCGTCTATCGTAGATATTGATCTTTCTCATACATACTAATAGAAACGATTGATATTTAAAGGCGAAGCATAATCCAATTATATCTGTGAGGTAGAGTAGATGATAGTAGCGGTCACTGGGATAAACTCTGGGCTGGCTGGTTCGCTGGTTCCAAAGCTTCAAAAGGATCCGGAAGTTGAGAAAATTATTGGAATCGATTTAAGCGAATTTAAAGGCGATCCTGAAAAAGTTGTGTTTTTCAAATCAGATATTCGGGATAAAGAGGGAATAGAACGCGCTTTGGAAGGTGTAAACGTACTAATTCATTTGGCGTTTATTGTAATTCCAGAAAAACTACCTAAACTTAAGGAGATCTATGATATTAATGTAAATGGTGCAAAAACGGTTTTCGATGCAGCCGCTAAGAACGGTGTGAGTAAAATAATCTACACCTCTAGCCAATCAGTATATGGACACGTTAAAGAATGTCCCAAAATTGTAAAAGAGGACGACCCTCGACTTGGAATAAAGACTACAAATTTTTATTACTCTCATACCAAGGCTCTAGTTGAAGAATACTTGGATGAATTTCAACAAATACATCCAGACATCGCGATTGTTAGGTTCCGCCCCCCAGTAATTACAGGAACCCATTTCCTACAGAATCTAGATTTAATTAATCCAAAATCAACATTTACAACGATCAAGTCAGAGAACCCTGAGGATAAAATGGCAATCCAATTAATCCATGAAGACGATTTAACTGATGCAATTATGGTCGCAGTCAAAACAGATGTTCGGGGTGCGTATAATGTTGCAAGTAATATTTTAACAGATCTCGAGGGATTCCTTAATGAGAATTTTAATGTTAAAGTCAGACGACTACCTCGATTCGTAGCGAAGATAGGTATACGATTAGGGAGAATATGGACAAAATTACGATGGTTGCAAGCAGTTCTTTATAATTCGCTTTTAAATACGGAAAAAATTGAAAGAGAATTTAACTGGAAGCCGAAATATTCGACGGAGGCCTGTCTTACAGATTTAAAGAATAACAACTAAATACATTCTACATACTAGAGAGGTTAGCTTCAAATGAATAATAAAGAGGGGGATCTTGCTGATTGGGAAGCAGTGGATATATTTAAAGATCCGCTAGTGCACTGCGATTTTCGATCAGAAAGTATGGGGGGTGGAACAAATGCCGTAGGTGCCCTCGGCAATGGTAGGCTCACAGTAGGAATTAGTCCATGGAGTGAATTAGTATATTTTCGTTGGCCTACACTCTCATACTATGATCACCTTCGTTATTTTACTAAATCTTACGGGCTTAGGGGCGCAATTTCTTTGAAGGATGTGCGTTGGGGCAAAGATGCCTCTAGTTTAGATTGGAGAAAATATGGCCGCCCCTTTGAAGTTTATCCTGGTTTGGGTGCGAGAGGTGGGATTTCTTTCAAAACCGGAGATTTAAGTTGGGTGGGGGACGAAACGTGGACAAGCTCAAGACACTATGAACCTGAAGGGGGACCAATCCTTTGCACTCAATTACTTCGAAACAACTTCAAACTCGAAGTATATCAGTGGGTCGATTGGAATTTTGATCTTTTAGTACAGGAATTCCAAATTAAAGCAAAATCCGCTGAAAAATTCTTTTACTACGGCACATTTGCTCCCTCAACAAAATTAGATCCAAATACAGGAGAACCCGATTCAAAAAAGAATGGCTTTGCCTCAGTGTTTTTACCAAAGCAATCAATAATTCTCTATTTTCAACCTGAAGTGAAGAATAAAAGCCTTCTCTCCCCTTATCTTGATGAAAGATTGTTACCAGAACAAATCGATAAATTATATCCAGAGGGTGGTATTTTTATAGCGATGAGTTTATTAGCTTCACCCGATGGGTTTCAAATCGGAGCAGACCGGCGGGGCAGATCGATTTCCAAAAAAGCACCGATGGGCGCGAGTGAAAATGCAAAAATGGGAAAATTGAATGGAAGTACTGGATTCATTGGACCCGTCGATGCTGGTTTTGAACGGATAATTGAAGGTGAAGAAACAAAGGTCACAATATTAACCTCCATAGCTAATACCGCACTTGACTGCGTAAAGATTATTAGAAAGGCTCAGACCGAAGGCTTGGATTTTCTGAAGCGGGAAACTATAAAGTATTGGTCTAAACTTTCTGAAAGGATTAATCTGCCAACAGAAGCTACAAATTCGGAGAAACGAGTAGCTCGACGTTCAATAACCAATCTTATTATCGGGCGTGACCGTAAGAGTGGAGCAATTGTGGCTTCCCCGAGCCGGCAACCTGCATACCATTTTGATTGGCCAAGAGATGGGGCATTCTTCGACCTTGCACTCGACCTAGCAGGATTTCCCGAACTGGTAGATCAACATCTCGATTTTTATCGACGTACTCAGCTAAATAAGCGCTTCTCTCTCAATCCTTCATGGCTTTTCGGATTCAGATCGCCTTTTTATTCCCCACGAGGACATTGGCATCCGAATTTACATACCGATGGGAAAAAAGGCAACATCCCAATAATTCCATATGAAATTGATGAAACCTCACTAATAGTTTGGGATCTTTGGCGGCATGAACAATTTATTGGGGTGAATGAACGCCAAGCATACCAGAAAAAATTTCTTGAAGTACTCAAATTGGCAGCCAAAGCAATTAACGTGTATGTAAAGAAACGTAAAGGATGGGTTAAGCGAGGTTTTGAAGACGATAATTTTATCCCAACTGCAACTTTACACGGAGCTGCAGCAGTTTTGGTAGGACTTGCTTCTGCTGTAGATGCTGGGCAACGATGGGGCGCAGATCCAGAGCAAGTTACGCAATGGAAAACCTCTGCAATAGCATTGCGAGATGGAATAGTTCATAAGCTTGAAAATCCATCTTTTCTGGATAAGAGTGGATGGCGAGGAATTCAATGGTCGTTATTTCCCGCACCATTATTTGAAAATTATAAGGATAAACAAGCGAAATTACTAATCGATGAATTGATAAAAGAAGTTAAAGAGAAAATTGAGAGAATGCACCTCGCATATGGCTATATAGCTGAACAGGTCTTCATTCTGAATTTAATTGCCTCTCAAAAACCAGAAATTCGACCAATAGTCACCCGTGCAGTGGATGAAGTCATCAATTTAATTCCAATCCCTGGTTCAGATTGTTATGGTGAGGTCACCCTTTGGATTAATCTGCCTGGATATCCTAAACTTGTTCCACAGCAACGAACAAGCATTCCCCATCTCTGGACTGGCGTTTGTGCGTACTTGGCAGTCGAATCGTTCTACCGCCCTGAACGATTCTTCACTCAAATTCCACCCATCCCCCAGTAATTCTTTATGATTATGTAACTGAATAGAACCTTTTGAACATTCTACAAATCGCTAAACTATGCCAGGAATGCCATGCCGGATCATTCCCGCTCATTAATCCTTTTTCCTTCCAGAGACCACTGGACTTCTGTTTACTAATAAAATATTCAAGTCCCTTTCTAATGGTGGGTTCATCCTTTGAAAATCCAATCAATGAAAGCGAATTGAGGGAGGATAACAGATCCCCCCACCAAAATGGGTACGTAAAGGTTGTCCAATATTCGGCTTTACGCCGATCTGGATATTTGTCAGCTGTAAAAAACCGTGAGATCAAGAAGGTTCCAACGTCTCTAGCTTCCGCTGATTTACGATGCTTTGGATGAGCTGAAAATGCGCGTAAGACTAAATCCGTCACCCAGTTAGAGGAGGGTTTCGATCTGATGGGCATTATAGGATTAGTTTCTTTAACAGCATCTTCGAATTTGGTTTTCGTGGTTCGTATTGGGATTACCCAGCCTCCATCCTCTTGACGCAGTGAAAGGATCCACCGAAAATACTTTTCCACTCGTGGATCCTCGGCATACCCTGCCTCAATTATGGTTTCTAGAGCGATTGAAGTGTAATTTGGAGAGTATTGGGTTCCATACATTTCTCGGATATCACCTTCTTCGGTTTGAAAACTGAGAATATATTCAACTGCTTTATTTATTGCGACATTTTTTTTATTGAAGTCATATTTAATGACAAGTTGGCGTAACATCTTTATGGTATGAAATAAATCATAATTCGTTTCGGGGCTATTTCCTTTTCCAGGATATTTCCAGGTTCCATCGGCACGCTGCTTTTGGAGTAGTTTCTGGGCAGTAGACAATGTCCATATGGTTTGGATAGGTTCAACACGTTCCTCCAACAAATCTCGTTTCGTAAAATACGAAATGCCCTCGTACTGTGAAATGACAAGTGGAGAAATGGGATCATATTTGAAAATTTTCGACCAATCAGTCAAGTTCTCACCCATAAAAAACCTGTTATTGAAATATTACATAGGACATTTTATAATTGTAGTATGACAGATCCTATACAAAATTATTTGGAGACGGAAAATTGGCTGAGAATAAAAAAGTTGGAGAACGCGATACTGATTTGACGATATGGGCACTAGTAGTTTTCATTTTAGCAATTGGTGACATTATAGCAGGTTTAGGATTGCTTTCAGGGCGAGTCTATGATTTCTTTTTATTAAATATCAAACCATTTTTTGATGCATTATTTGCACTAATCGGTGTGACCCCCGCATTTTGGCCTCCACAAGAACTCCTGTTCATTGGCTTAGGGGTGGGGGCGCTTATTGGGGCGGCGATATTCATCCTACTCGGTTACGGTATTTGGACGGTAAAATCATGGGCAAGAATCCTAGCGATCCTAGTTGGATTCATGATGCTAACATGGGGAATTGGCATAGTCATGCTTTGGTATTTCATGAGAACTGAAACCAAAGAACGCTTCAGCAGTTCTGCATAATAAACCAAAATAATCTTTTTTTTATATCACATTTAGTCAATTAATAGTTTATCAGGTCACTGATGCGAGAACAAAACAGATGAGAGGATTTGTCTTTCCTAAAGAGATGCCATCCTTTGAGGTTAAAATATTATTTTCGATATCTTTTGGGGTATAATGTTCAATCATTTTAAATCCTCTTTTTAATAAGAATGATTCTGTTTTACTTTCACTTATTTTAAAAAAGGTTGGTTCTTCAGAAAATACAGATTTCATAAAACCAACCGTTTCTCGCACACCATTAACCTTCTTCATCTCACGTGAATAACGGGAATAGTCAAAGGCAATTGTACTACCAGGAGGTGATTTCAATTTAACAACTTTAAGTGTATTGTCAACGACCTCGGGATTTAAATAATAAGTTACGCCTTCCCAAATAAAAAGCGTTTTTTGAGTCATGTCATACCCCGCACCAACCAGCACGTCTTTTATTGAATCTGTATTGAAGTTGATAGTTACAAATGTTAATTGATCAGGAACGTGAATTGAAGCTTTCAGTAAACGTTCTTTTTTACGCTGCTGTGTGGTTTGAATGTCTAATTCGAAAATTCTGGTGTTGTCAATAAGGTCATGAAACCGATACGCTCGAGTATCGTATCCAGCTCCTAAAAATACGATTTGGGGACAATTCTCATTAAGAGCCTCCTTAAAAACACGATCAAAGAATACCGTTTTGGCTATACTCTGATTATACATTCCAGGAGTTAGGAATTTTTCCTTTACAGCTTGCAGATCATTTGGATTTCCAAGAAGTTGAATAAAATTAGGGTTTAGAAAATTCTCAGCGAGATAATCTGAACCCCATATTCCTGATTGAAATTCTTTTGCAGCAAGGGCGCGTAAAAAAGCAATAGCTTGGGCTGAGATAGATGGTTTCTGCTCGACCCCTTTCTTAGATCTTTGCATTTTTTAATCAGCATTGAGATTTCTTCTGTACAATTAATTATGAACTAACTGAAATAAAAAAATAATCATCAAAATTCGTAAGGATCAGAATAAAAGGGAAAAAATTGTATAAAGAAGTGGATGATGATGACGTCATACCCGTGATTGTTCTACCCAGCACAAGATGACCAGGGAAGAGCCGTCTGAATCCACCTTTTTTATAAATGGTGAGGAAGAGGTATGCCTGAAGATAACTTGAAGAAAATTGCTGAATTTGCAGATAAAAAAGAACTCATTAATTGGTGGTATGAGGGGTGCCTCTTTGATAAGAGCAATAATAGGCTATCGGAGTGGACATTTATTTCGAATTTTGTGGTAGCACGCGGTTTTGTTGATAACATGGTTTGCATCTTGGTTCCGCCGGATGAGAAAGAGCCCGCTATAGACCTATCAGGGTGGGGGCTGAAGGCAGGATGCATTAAAACATCGAACAAGGAACTGAATGTCACCTGCCAAACGAATAACGGAATGACCGGGGGATATCCAGAATGGAAAGTGCATTTAGAACGTTCAAAAGAAGAGCATAATTACATTATAGATCTGACCTTTAAAGCGGAGGTCGATTCAAATTTCCGTAGATATGAAATAGATAAGTCCCATCTAAACCATTTCGCCTGTTTTCGCCAGCGAGCTAATGGTACAATAACCGTTGATGGTGAAACCTTCCCCGTATCGGGTGTCGCATATTATGAGATGATGTCGGGCTTTATCGATCCGAAAGCAAGCCGTGGATGGTACTGGTATTGCATTCCCCAGACTAATTCGGGGGAGTTAGCTATAAATCTTGCTCTCGGTGTGACTCCAACAGATGAAATCTTCCACCGATTCGTATACTTCACGGAAAATGGGAAAGATTTTGGGGAATTTTTAAATTATGATTTTAAAGTGTTGGAAGAACGAATGTTTAATGACATCAAATATCCTTATCGCTTTAAAATCAGTGAAAAGAACGAGAATGGTGCGATTGAAGCGATTGTGACGCGAGCCACTAATCCAGCACAAGATATGCATCACACTCCTTTTGGAACCGTTGCCTTCATTACGGGAAATGCCAAAGTTACGGGAACGATTGAGTGGAAAGGTAAAGATTATGATATATCAGGCAGAAGCATTGGTAGTAGCTTCTTAATTATTTATTAGGAAGAGATTAGTCATGAGCAATATCGATATAAAAATTAGTCGATAAAAAAGGAATAGGCTTAAAACTTTCATTATCCATTCTTCAATAGAAATAAATGAATGAGTAATGTGATTTCATGAATAATGATAAGAAGATTGCATATTTCAGCATGGAAATTGCAATAAAATCGGATATTCCGTCTTATTCGGGTGGATTAGGAGTGCTCGCAGGGGATATGATCCGCTCAGCTGCTGATCTTGAGATTCCAATGGTGGCTGTTGCTTTGACTTATAGCGGGGGTTATTTTTACCAAGTAGTCAATCTTGAAGGTTGGCAACAAGAACGCGAACTTCGTTGGGAATTCACTGATGAGTTCACTAAAAGCGAGAAAACAGCTGTTATTGAAGTCTATGGGAAACCCTTAAATGTCCAATGCTGGAGATATGACGTTGTCGGAAAGACGGGGCACAGAATCCCCCTTTATTTATTAGAAACTCATATAGAGGGGAATGAAGATTGGATGAAAGATCTTTCTAGGAGGTTATACGATTCCCAAAGACCTGAAATCAGATTGATGCAAGAGATGGTTCTCGGGATGGGAGGAATTAGAATTCTCGATCTCCATGGATTGGATAATTTAGAGTCTTATCATATGAATGAGGGGCATGCTGCATTCGTAGCCTTGGAATTGTTGAACAGATTTGGTGGAAATGTGGGAAAAGTCAGGGATCGCTGCCTTTTCACAACCCATACCCCAGTTCCGGCTGGATTTGATGCATTTCCATATTCACTCGTAGAAGATGTGTTTCGAGACCAGCTCCCCAAGAATATTCGAGAATTTGCCGGTGACAATGAACTTAACATGGCACAGCTGGCAGCCAATTTATCAGGATACATAAATGCCGTTTCGCGAAGACATCAGAAAGTATCTGAAAGGTTATTCCCTGAAAAAAAAATCGATTATGTAACTAATGGAATCAATACGCAACGGTGGGTTTCCCGTTATCTACGAGAGTTATATAATCGATCCTTTCCCGGATGGGATCAGCGACCTGAGAAATTTAAGAACATCTTTCAATTAAATTCAGTAGCCCTTTGGACCGCACATCAACGTGCGAAGCTTGATTTGTTAGATTATGAAAAATCACATAGCCATGTTTTATTAGATAGCAAACTGCTAACCATTGGGTGGGGGCGTAGGATAACGGAATACAAACGTCCCACTTTAATATTCAAGGATCTTGACCGGCTTGGAAAAATGGCAAAGGGTAAGGTGCAATTCATCTTTGCAGGAAAAACACACCCGAGAGATGAGTGGGGTAAAAAGCTAATAAAAGATCTTCATGAAGCCTCGGAGAATTTATGGAGAAAGTATAAGGTTCGTGTGGCTTTTCTTGAGAATTATGATATGGATCTAGCTAAATTAATGTTGGCGGGTTCTGATCTATGGTTAAATACACCTCGATGCACCATGGAGGCTTCAGGAACATCCGGAATGAAAGCAGCTCTCAATGCAGTCCCTCACTTTTCATCCCGCGATGGTTGGTGGGTCCAGGGAATAGAAATGGACGCTAATGCAGGGTGGGTGTTTGGACCGGAGATCTCAGGATTTGAATGTCCTGCTGACGAACCGAGTGAGGTCAATGAAATTTACAACATTCTAGAGAAAGAAATCATCCCCATGTACTATGAACGAAGAAATGAATGGATTGAACGAATGAAATGCTCAGTCAAACTCGTCTCCTACTTTAATACACACCGCATGGTACAAGAATATGCGAGTCAAGCATGGCAATTAGAGGCGCAACCTCGCTGGAAATCAGTGAAATATAAGTGGATGGATTCAATCCAATAAAATTTTGATTTTCCATTGGTCAGTTCAGGTTAAATTTTCGATGGACAAATAGCTTATAAAGGTGAGGACGTTATAATAACGAAAGAGAGTGAGGTATTATGAGCCTTATAATTGCGATTTTGTGTGCGTTATTGGGATACGCTATGCTCAATATAGGTCTAGTTCTGGAAAAAAAAGGAGCTGACAGCTTACCGCTTATTGAAAAAACGACAATGATGCAGAACATAAAGAATTTCTTAGGTAATAAAGTTTGGTTGGTTGGATTCATCCTAACAAATATTCATGCGGTCTTCATCTTTATTGCGCTTGCCATGGCACCTATAAGTGTGATTGCACCGCTCCTAGGGTTTGGCTTATGTGTTTTGACAATATTTTCGCACTTTTACTTACATGAAAAAATTAAATATGTAGAATTAATAGGGATTGCTATAATTGGAACAGGAATTATCCTTATAGGAGCAGCAGCCCCGGAGGGTTACGTATTAACACATGCGGAGATGATTACGAAATTTTTAGCACCTGTATCATTAATATTCTTGCTTATTCCTATCATAACTGCTGCGATTCTGTGTATATATTCTATTTCAAAAGATTATAAATTAGCAGCAATCGTTTTCGGGATTGCAGCTGGAGTTGGGGGGGGAATTGGAGGAACTTTCACGAAGGCAATAACTGCAGGGGTTGATATGGCCAATTTAGCTACCCTTTTTGAAGTTATTGGTAATTTTTCATGGTGGATAATGCTGATATCATTATTAGCAGGAAATGTACTGTCAATGGTTCTTCTTCAAATTGGATTTCAAAAGGGAAAGGCAGTCGTAGTAGGACCCATTTATAGTGTGCTTGCAATGATTCTTCCAGTTTTTGCTGGGTTGATAATTTTGGGTGAATGGAATACACTGATACCACTTTTTATTGTGTTACAAATCGTTGGATTAATTGCAATCACCATCGGAATTATAATCTTGAGTTTTTATGGGGAATTGAAGAAGAAAAAGAACGCTAAAGAACAATCTAATGAAATAGAATAGGCGATAGGATCAATATTATTTATATAGTAGAATTATTAGGCTCGAATTATAGATTTTGGCTTTATTTGATAATGTCCAGAGGATCAGGCGTTTCTTCGAGAAAAATTTCTAAGAAAACTTCCTCA